>JAYTZB010000689.1:0-1526 GCA_043742085.1 Polyangiaceae bacterium | reverse complement strand
TCCTCGGTGAACATCCGCGAGCGCTCGCCTGGTTCCTCGCGCCGACCGGCCTCGCTCTCGCTCTCGACGTGCTCCTCCGCGGCCGTCTGATTGCCGGTTACGCCCTTCAGGGCAAGGCGATCTACGGCAGCTCGCTCCTCATCAGTGCGGGCTTTTGGGCGCTGCCTCTGTGGTGCGCGGCGCGGCTGCGCCAGCTGCGTTCCACGGCGACGACCGAGGGCCGCCGGCGGGCCGCTCGCGTCGCTCTTTACACGCTGTTCGCCGCGTGGATCCTGCCGTTTGCGATCTTCTGTTACGGCGGGCAGGCGCTCTATCACCGCGTGGTCCACGCCTATATGGGGCGCGACACGATCCGGCTCGGCTTCGCGTTGCGCGGCACCGTCGCCGGTTGGTTCGCGGCGTGGGGCAGCTCGCTCGCGCTCGTCGCGATGATCGCCAGCGGCGTCGCCATCACCTTCGGCATGGCGGCGCTGGTCCGGCGCGCCTCGCCGCTCGTGAGCGGCCGTCCGCCCATCGTGCCGGCGTTCGCGTTCGCCGGCGCGCTCTTCTGCATGTGGATCGACATGGTCGACAGCCGCTTCCTGCAAGCGGCGACGCCCGACGACTGCTTCGTCCACGGCTTCGTCCACGCCTGTCGCGTGGGGATCACGGGGAAGGGAACGACGCGCCACGGGATCTCGCTGCGTACGCCGGCGGCGTTGCCGCCGCTCGAGAGCAAGGGGCCGCGACCGAACGTGCTGCTCATCGTCACCGAGAGCGTTCGTGCCGATGCGCTCTGCTCGGATCCGCCGCCGGTCTGCAAGGCGAGCTATCTCGATCGTGTCGCCGGCGATCGCATCGCGCTCGGCAAGCTGACGACGCCGTCGTCGGGCACGTTCGGCGCGTGCATGCTGCTCTGGACGGGGCTGCCGGTCACGGCAGACGTGAACGCCGCGCACTCCGCGCCGGTGCTGTGGGAGCTCGCGCGCGCGGTCGGCTATCGGACGGCGTACGTCACGTCACAGAACTTCCAGTTCGAGAACTTCGGCGCGTTCGTGCAGCGCGCGGGAATCGACGTGCTCGAGAGCGCTAGCGAGCTGGGAGGCCTCGAGCAAGAGCAGCTCGGCGCGCCCGACGAGCGCGCGTCCGTCGAGATGCTGCGCGTGCTGCGTGCGACGCCTGCCGGGACCCCGTATTTCGGCGTGCTCCATCTCTCGAACACGCACGCGCCATATCGGATCGATCCGCAGCTCCAGCCCAACGAGCCGCACTCCGACAATCCGGTGGGCGACGGCGACGCGTTCCACAACCACTACCGCAACAGCGTCCTCATGCAGGAGCGCACCATCGCGGAGCTGTTGCGTGAGCTCCGCGCGACGCCCGCCTGGGAGGACACCGCCGTCATCCTCGTCTCCGATCACGGCGAACAGTTCCGCGAGCGTGGCGGCCTGTACCACCTCCATTCGCTCTTCGACGAGGAGGTGCGTATCCCCGGATTCATCGTCGGCGGGTCACGCGCGCTCGATGACGAACGGCGGGGAGCGCTA
>JAYTZB010000688.1:0-2559 GCA_043742085.1 Polyangiaceae bacterium | reverse complement strand
GCGCGCACGTCGATCGCGGTCGTGATGTTCGACATGTGACGCGTGACCCAGTCGTCGACCTCGCCGAGGCTCGGCCCCGTTCCGGGCGAGGCGCCCGCCGTCATCACCTCGAGGTAGACCACGCCTTCCTTCGCGAGCTGCTCCTTCACCTTCACCGTCTCGTCGGTCACGCTCGAGCAGATCGCGCACCACACCGCGGAGACCTCGATGTGGAGCACCTTGTTCCGCGCCTGCTTCGGGTCGAAGTAGTCGGCCATCGAGATGGTCTTGAGGCCGGCCGCGCGATCGCCGTCGACGTAGGCCTGGAACGTGAAGTTCGGGATGCGATCGCCGGGATGGGTTCGGCCGGAGCGCGCGGTGCCGCCGATATGGTCGGTCGGATACGCGAGACCGTCCGGATTCGTGTCGTGGCCGGGAAGCTGCGGGTCGGCGAAGTCCGGCGGGCTGGCCTTCGCGCTGGAGCAGCCGACGAGCGCGGCCACCACCACCAGCAGCGGACGAAGACGAAGAAGAGAAGCGCTCGAGCGGATCATCGACCGCATTTTGGCACTCCGCGTCCCTCGGCGCATTAGGATGCGGCGGTGGTCCACCTCGCCGGGCGGGCGGCAAGCGAGCTGCCGGCGTGCTGCAGAGCCTGTGAGCTCTACGAGAGAGAGGCACAGCACTGCCTCCTGCTCGTGCATCCGACGCCGGAAAACCGTCGCCATCTGCTCACCATGCCGTGCAAGGTCGAGGCTCTGCTCGAGCGCCGTTTCCGCTCGCATGGGCCTGACGTCGCGCGTGACGCGCTCGTGAGCTGGCTCGAGCCGACGTGGGATCCCGCGACCCTGCGAACGTCCTATGGCAACGCTCCTCTCGATGCGCGCCTCTGGCTCACGTCGTGGCCGTACCTCTACCTCGGTCGCAATGCGGTGCGGCGGCGCTTCCGCAACGCCCGCGAGCAGCCCTGGTCCGAGCCTCCCGACGGGCCGGACTCGGGCGCCGACGACCCCACATTGCCGGGTCGCGTGCTCCGCGCGCTCGACGGCGTCCGCCGCGTCGATGCCCTCGGCTACTCGATGGTCATGGAGCTCATGCGCGGTGAGTTCGAGGTCGCGGCCTGGCGGGCGTCCCTCGGGTGCAGCGACGCGACCGTGACCGACAAGAAGTACCTCGCCATCTATCGCTACTCGGTCCTCTTCTTCGAGGTGCTCCAGCAGCTCGACCCGCTGCAGCGTGCGGTGCTCGAGGCCAGGCGCTTTTCGCCTGGAAATCCCGGGGACGGCGAGGCCCTCGCGGCGCTGCGGGAGTCGCTGCGACGTCCGCGCCTCGGCGTCGCCGAGGTGCGGGACCTCTATCGGACCGCGGCGTCCGCATCGCTCGCCATCCTTGCGCGCGGGGACGCGCTGGGGGAGGAATCCATGGAGCGGTTCGAGGGCGCGTTCCGGCGCGTCCTCCGGATCGAGGCCGAGCGATGAACGACGACGGACACCTCAGGGAATGGCTCGGCGCCCACCGGGCGGCGGTGACGGGGGGGTCTCCCACGGACCATCCCGACATCGACACGCTGGCGCGGCATGCCACCAGCCAGCTTTCCCCGGGAAAAGCCCGCTATGTGTCGGAGCACCTTCTCGTTTGCGAGGACGGCCGATGCGTGGCCTTCGTCCGGGCCAATGCCGAGGATGTCGATGCGGCGGCCGCTCTGCTCTATCCTGGTCCCGAGGCGGAGGGGATGCACGCGCGGACGTTCCTGTGTCGCGAGGCTTTGTGGGAGGCGTTCGAGGACATCGCACGCGAGCAAGGCGCGCCGATCGACGACGTCCTCGCGGACGCGATGCGCGCGTACGCGCGCCATCGCGCCGGTGGCGTCGACGTCGCGGACGAACCGCGCGCGAGCGATCCGCTCCCGCTCCCCGGCGCGCACGACTACGCCGCCGAGGACGAGCCCGACATGGCCCGGACCGGCATGATCCGCCAGCCGACGCAGCGCATGTCCGCGCCGACCGGGGAGGCGCCGGCGATGCGCCGCCCGATGGGGAACCCCAGCCCGCCGGGCATGGGCGTGCCCAACAACCCGCGCGCAGGTCAGGTGTCGACGGCGCGTGGGGTCGCGCCTCCGCATTCTGCGCCGTCACCGCGCATGCCGGCGCCCCTGCCCGAGCCGCCGGCACGCATGCCGTTGCAGCGTCCCTTCACGGCGCCTCTCGGCCATGCGCTCCCCGCGCCGCCGCCCCCGCGCAGCAGCGGCGCAGCACGCTTTCCGTCGGCTGGAATGCCTCTACCGCCACCGCCGCCGCGCGGCATGTCGCCGGGCCCGCGCTCCGCAGCGCCGCCGCCGCTGCCGCCGCCGTCTGATCCGTACATGGCGCCGGCCGCGCCGTTTGCTGCGCCGCGCGGTCGGGTCGCGTCGGCGCTGTCGCTCACGTATCTCAACCGCAGCGTCGACGTCACGAAGGAGCGGTTCATCCTCGGCCGCTCGAAGTCCCAGGCCGACCTCGTGCTCGACGACGCCAACGTCTCGCGCCAGCATGCCGCGATCGAGCGCGTCGGCGACACGTGGTTCCTCGCCGACCTCGGCTC
>JAYTZB010000687.1:0-4078 GCA_043742085.1 Polyangiaceae bacterium | reverse complement strand
GTGATAGCGCGCGCCCAGCCCCAGGCGCAGCGGTGACTCGATCGCCGCCGGTGCGTTCTTTCCCACGAGCACGTCCCACGTCAGCTCGCCGAGCACCTCGACGGGAGCGAAAGGCGTGTGCGCTCCGCCGAGCCGCTTGCTCCCGCCGACGCCGAAGAGGACGGCATCGAAATCGCTCAGGCGGAGCGAGAGCCGATCGCCGCGTCGAAGACGTGGACGTTCTCCGGCATCGAGGACGTTCGCGCTGCGGTCCACGCGGTAGCCCGCATTCAGGGCGATCGCGAGACCCGATGCCGGCGGGGCATACGTGGCGAGGAGCAGCGCATCGAGCGTCGACGCGTCGGGCCGCAAGGAGGGAGCTTCGGCACCGGGAATCCACAGGCCGAGCTGGGCGCCGATCGCGAACGAGCTTCCGAGCGCCTCGTTGGCCCGCACGATGAGCCGTGGCTCTCCGACCGTACTGGAGCTCGAGCCCAGCGCATCGGCGGGATGCGTGTCGTAGCGGCCGTCGAGCGTCAGCGAAGCCGCCAGAAAGCGCAGCGGCTGCGCCATGAGGGCAAAGGTGCCCGAGGCGCGATGATGCCCCGACGAGTCGCCGGGCAGCGCCTCCGTGAACGCGTAGCCCACGGAGGCCGCGACCGCAGCGTGCGGGAGCTCCTTCGGCGCAGCGACCGCCACGCGACCGATGCCCGGAAGCCCGGAAGCCGACGCACCGACGGCCCCCGCGACATCGCCCGGCACGTCATCGCCGGCGTACGCCGTTGTAGGCATCGTCACGACGACGATGAAGATGAAGAGACCGAGCAAGCGAAGGAAACGCGCCGCTCGCAACCCTGAGCTCATTTACCAGGCCGATCGTATACTGAAAGAGTGACAAAATTCGCGCGAACATGCGCCTTGGCTTTCCTCGTGCCCGCGGGCTTCCTGGCAGCATGCGGTCACCTTCCGTTCGTGGAGCTCGCGGTCGACGGTGATGCCGCTGCCGGCGCGGAGGCCGGCGCGACCGTCGAGGGCGGCGCGACCGTCGAGGGCGGCGCGATCGTCGACGGGAACGTCCCCGACGCCAAGCCCGACGCGGGCCCCTGCCAGGGGCCGACATGCGTCGGGACGTACGTGTCGGGCGCGACCGGCGACGACCTGGACCCCGGCACCTCGGACAAGCCCGTCAAGACGATCGCGGCGGGGCTCGCGATTGCCGTCAAGCTGGGCGGCAAGCAAAACGTGTATGTTGCATCCAGTCATTATCCCGAGAAGGTGACGCTTGCCGAGGGCGTGCACCTGCTCGGCGGCTACGACTGCAGCGGGACCTCGTGCACGTGGACGCGCGACGTCCTCAAGAACGACACTGCGATCCTCGATCCGGATTTCGAGGGTGTGCTCGCGCCCTCGGCGGTGACACGCAAGACGGTGTTCGACGGCTTCCGCGTCGCGGGCAAAGGTGGCGCGCCCATGGCGTCGCCCGGCAGCGCGGCCATGTCGCTCGTGGGCGGAACGCCGACCGTCACGCATTGCCGCTTCGGAGGCGGGGCCGTCACCGGCGGAGGCCTGAACGCGAGGTCGATCGGCGTGGCGATCATCGGTCCATCCAACGCCTCGGCGGGAGCGCTCATCGATCAAAACGCCATCGCCGGCGGGACCTCGACGGACCAGTCCATCGGTCTGCTCTTCGCCGCGTCGGCCATCGGAGTCGCCGGAGCTCCGGTGGCGGTGGTGACCTCGAACGTCATCCATGGCGACGCGGCGCCGTTCACGAGCGGCGTCGTCGCGTTCGGCAGCGGCGCCGGTACGCTGCTCGCGAACAACGACATCGCCGGCGGCACGTCCTCGGCCAGCGGCACGAGCAACAGCGGGAGCTGGGGCATCAGCGTCCAATCGACGATGACCATCGACGCCAACCACATCAACACCGTGGCCGCGAGCGCCGGCGCGTGCACGATGAACGTGAACGGAAGCTTCTGCGGCGGCATTCGTAGCCAGGGCTCCACGACGACCATCATCAACAACGTGGTGCTCGGCGCGAAAGGACCGCGGTCGTGCGCCGTGCTCCTCGAGGATGGTGAGGTGGGCGTCGGCGCCGTGATCCTCAACGACAACACGCTCGACGGAGCGGGCCTCGGCGCCATCGACGGCACGCTGAGCACGGCGGTGGCGCTGCGGATCAACGCGGGCACCAACGCCACGTTCGGCAAGGTGCGCAACAACATCCTGCTCGGCGGTCTGAACAAGAACCGGTACGGCGTCTACGAGGATCCGCCGACCGGAAAGACTGCGCACGTCGTGGCGCTCGACAACAACGATTTCTGGAATGCGGGGACACCGAGGAACGACTTCGCGTACCGGGTCTGGAACGGCACCTCGGGCACCGACCTCACGTTCGCGCAGATCGCCATGCTCTCGACGGCTGCGCCGGCGGCCAACCTCAACGTGGACCCGCTCCTCGACGCGACCTGGCACCTCGCCGTGACCTCGCCGCTCATCGACAAGGGCACGTCGACGGAAGCTCCGAGCCGGGACATCGATGACGACAACCGGCCGAAGGGCACCGCGGTGGACATCGGCGCAGACGAAGCGAAGTAGGTCGTACGATCGTCGTGAAGGATTTGTCGCCTGTCGGTCAAGCATCGATGATGATGCTTGGGCGAAGCCGCTATCCCCTTTGCATCGAGCCCCAAGACCTCCATGCCCGAGAATTTACTGGACGATAGCCGTGTGACTGGCAGGCTCCCTGCGGTGCTCGCCACGATGCAGAGCAGAGCGGCGAGCGCGCAAGAGCGCGGGATCCTCACTGCCGCGCGGACGACCACGGCCGCTTGGCCGACGGTGGTGCACGTGGTGGTCGCCGGCGAATGTGGGGGCGCCGAGCGTTTCCTCGTCGAGCTCGCGTCCCGCCCGCACCAGACACGGGCCCATCACGTCATTGCCTTGATGACGCCGAGCGGTCGGCTCGCCAGGTTGTTCCGCGACGCCGGGCTGCGCGTCCATGATCGCGGACGGGTGCGCGAAAATCCCATCTCCTATCTCTGGCGTTCGCTGGCCTGGCCGGACGTTCACTGGCTGGCCGACATCATGCGCCGCGAGCACGCCGCGATCGCGCATCTCCACACGTTCCAGTCCCACGTCGTGGGAACCCGGGCCGCGCGGCTCGCCGGAGCTCGCGTACTTCGTACGGAGCACGACACACGTTACTTCGTCGACCCGAGCTGCTCGGTCTTCACGCGCTGGTCCCTGCGCCGAGCGGATGCGACCATCGCCGTCAGCTCGTCGGTCGAGCGGTTCATGCGGGCCGAGCTTCGAGACGTGACGTGCCCGGTGAGGACCATCCGGAACGGCGTGGACTCCCGCTACTTCACGCCTCCTCAAAGCGAGCGCGAGCCGTCGGGCAGACCCTTCACGTTCGGTGTCCTCTCCCGGCTCGAGCCCGTGAAGCAGGTGCATCTGGTGCTTCAAGCGATCGCTCGAGTCGAGGGGGCGCGCCTCTCGGTCGTGGGCGACGGCTCGGAGCTGCCGAGGCTGCGAAGGCTGGCGGACACCTTGCGCGTCAGGGACCGCGTGACGTTTCACGGCTTCAAGAGCGACCCGCGCGAGATCATGGGAACGATCGATGTCGTCGTGAGCGCGTCGAGCAGCGAAGCGCTCGGGCTGTCCCTCCTCGAGGCCCAGGCGATGGGTCGCCCGGTGATCGCGTTCGGGGTCGGTGGCGTTCCCGAGGTGGTGGTCGACGGCCTCACGGGGTGGGTCCTCCCCGGTCGCTCCGTGACCGCCCTCGCAACCTGCATGGCCGAAGCGTGCAGTGCTCCGTCGCGTGCGCGCGAGATGGGGATCAACGCGCGAAGCTACGTGGAATCGGAGCACGCCATCGACCGCATGTGCTCGTCCTACGCCGACGTCTATGCGCAGCTCGACGAACGCGCCGGAAGACCGAGGTCGCTCCGAATCGTCTGATGCGGGCGCTTCCCATCCTCATGTTTCACAGCGTGTCGGAGGCTCCGCAGCGCGCCCGAACACCGAGCCTCTACCTTTCGCCGCGGCGATTCCGGGCCTATCTGCGGTACATCGCACGCCTCGGGTTTCGCGGGGT
>JAYTZB010000686.1:0-1650 GCA_043742085.1 Polyangiaceae bacterium | reverse complement strand
CGCGAGCTGAGGACGTCCTTGGCGATGGCCTCGAGCCAGTCCGCGACCTCCGAGCCGGTCGCCGGCGGCAGCTTCCGCTCGATCTCGATCGCCATCTCGCGCGCCGTCGCGAAGCGCTCCGACGGCTCCGAGGCGAGCGCGCGCAGGATCGTCGAGTCGACGCTCTCGAGCGCGACCAGCGTGGCGCTGTCGATGGTGTGCGCGGGGTTCACGCCGCGCATCAGCACCTTGCTCGGCGCCTCGACGCGGCCGTCGAGGACCTTCGCGACGATCGCTCCCTCGTTGTCGCCGGCGAAGAGCCGCTGGCCGGTGACCAGCTCCCAGAGCATGACGCCCGCGGCGTAGATGTCGGACTGCCGATTCACGGTCGCGCCGCGGAGCTGCTCCGGCGGCATGTACGAGAGCTTTCCCTTGATCTGCCCTTCGCGTGTAGTTTGCATGCGACCGGCGGCCTTCGCGACGCCGAAGTCGAGCACGCGCGCCACGCCGTCGGTGCCGAGGAGCACGTTCTGCGGGGACATGTCGCGATGGACGATACCGAGCGGGACGCCACGCTCGTCCTTCGCTTCGTGCGCGGCATGGAGACCGTGCAGCACGCCGGCCATCACCGCGGAGAGGATGCGCGTGGGCAGCGTCTGCTGGCGTTCGCGGAGCACGCGCGAGAGCCGGGCGATCGACTCGCCGGGCACGTACTCCATGACGAGGAAGAGCTCACCGCCGGTCGCGACGACGTCGAGGGTCGGTACGACGTTGGGATGACGGATGCGCGCGGCGAGCCTGGCCTCGTCGAGGAACATCGAGACGAACTCGGGGTCCGAGGCGAACTGCGCGTGGAGCCGCTTTATGGCGACCGTTCGCGAGAAGCCGACCGGTCCGAGCAGGCGCCCGAGATGGACCGTTGCCATGCCGCCAGCGGCGATTGCTCCGTAGAGAGCGTACCTCCCCACCACTCGGACATTTTGGGCGGCGTTGCCCACGGCCTCTCATCGTAGCGGCCGTTCGCGGGCGCCACCGACAAAGATGAAAGGCGTACATCCGTGATGGATGTACGCCTTCGGGAAACCGCCCGCAGAAGCGCGTGCGCGGCCGAGCGCGTTCGCTCTACTTCTGGGGGAGCCCGCCCGCCGCCGCGAGCGCCTGCTGCTGCTGCTGGAGCATCTGGGCGATGGCGCGCGAGCGCTCGATCGCGAACTGCTTCACTTCCTTGTTCGGCGCGGTCGCGAGCTTGTTGAGCAGAGCGGTGATCTTCGCCATGTCCTTCGACTGGAAGAGCGCCTCGAAGTAGTTGTGCGCGATGCGGACGTCCTGCTGCATGAGCGCCTCGTGCGGCGCCAGGAGCTTGACGACCTCGTCGATCTTGCCGGCCTGACCGTAGAGCGCCGAGAGGACGATGAGCGGGATCGGATCGGCAGGCGAACGCTCGACGCCCTTCTTCGCGAAGCCGATGGCCTTGTCGCGCGTCGCCTCGTCCGCGGCGTAGAAGCCCTGGAGCGCGACGTACGGCGCCGCCGTCTTCGCGTTGACCGGCGCGTTGGCGAGCTCCTCGAGCGTGGCGATGGCCTTGTCCTCGTTCTCCGACTCCTTGATGAAGTTGAAGAGGTACGCCCACGCATCGACGTTGCCGGGCTGGATCTGGATGGCGCGCTCGAC
>JAYTZB010000685.1:0-2183 GCA_043742085.1 Polyangiaceae bacterium | reverse complement strand
TCGGCGCGCGACGGCTCGAGGGCGCGTCCGAGGCGTGGCGTGACGAGATGAGCCCCGGCAGCAGCGGCGCCTGCCGTGATGGTCTCGATCGGCTCGTCCCACGGGTGGAGCCCGAGATCGAAGGTGCCCCAGTGCACCGGGAGCAGCGTCCCACCACCCAGCATGCGATGGGCGATGAGCGCGTTGTCGGGGCCGAGATGGATCTCGCCCCACGCCGGGTGAAACGCGCCGACCTCGAGCATCACGAGATCGAAGGGCCCGCAGCGCTCGCGGATGGTCTCGAATTCCGGCGTGAGCCCGGTGTCGCCGCTGAAGAACACGCGATGATCGGCGCCGCGCATGACCCACGACGACCACGCGGTGCGGTTCGCGCCGGTGCCGCGTCCCGAGAAATGGCGCGCCGGCGTGGCGGTGAAGGAGAGACGACCGCCCGGCATCACCGCCTCCTCCCACCACTCGAGCTCGGTGATTCGCGAGGGCTTCACACCCCAGGCCTCGAGATGCGCGCCAACGCCGAGCGATGTGTAGAAGGGGACGTCGCGACGCGCGAGCTCGAGGATGGTCGGGTAGTCGAGGTGGTCGAAGTGATCGTGCGAGACGAGCACCGCGTCGAGCTCCGGCAGCGCGGCGACCGTCACCGGCGCGCGGTGGAAGCGGCGCGGGCCCGCCCATGACACCGGCGACACGCGCTCGCCGAAGACGGGGTCGGTGAGCACACGCACGCCGTCGATCTCGAGGAGCACGGTCGAGTGACCGAGCCACGTCGCGCGCAGGCCGGTCTCCGCGGGGCGAGCCCACGCGGCGAGCGGGCTCTCGACGGGTAGCTCGACGTCGGGGAACCGACCGGGGCCCCCGCGCACGAACTCGGAGACGATGCCGAACCGCTGGCCGAGCGTCTGTCCGGGCTTCAGCGTCGAGAGGAGCGGCTCGGTGTTGTGGATCTTGCCGTCACGGTAACGAGGCGAGGCCTCGATGCGCTCACGGCGCAGGCCGGACGGTCGGGCACCGAGTACGCGAGGGTCGAACAGTGCCATGCCATTCGCTCCGATGCTCGAACCGCGGTCAGCGTCGCTCGCGATCGGTCAGCCGGCCCACGTGGATCCTACGCGGCGTCGCAGCGCCGTTGCTTCGGTGGTGAGAGCGTAGCGGACGACGTCACCCGCGAACGGATGGTCGAGGACCGCGCCGAGCGACTGCCGCCCCGGCGTCTCGGTGGCCTGGAGGAATGCGCCGTCGAGACCGCGCAGCTCGTCGATGGTGGCGAGGACGTCGCCGGTCAGGAGGTACGCGATGCGCAGCTCCGCCCGAGCCAGGGCCCCGATCAAGGTGTCGATGCCGATGAGGCGTCCCTGCGGGCCGTTCATCATGGGCACGAGCTTCTCGAGGTTCTGCTTCTGCTTCCGCGAGAGCTCCTTCACGAGGTTCGGCTCGTACTGGAGCACGAGCTTCAGCGAGAGGACGTCGATGTCGTCCTTGCCGAACGCGGGGTTCACGGAGCGACCCGCCGCGCAGAGGAGCGCTTCGATGTGCGGCGGCGGGAGCTCCTCGAGCCACGGCACGTTGAGCGCGATGCGCGCGAGCGCGCGGCCGATCGACGCGAGCTGCGTCGGCTCGGGGAGCTCGGTGAGCGCCTTCGGTACCACCACCCAGAGCGCGTCCTGCGCGAGCACGCGCGTGCGCGAGACGTTGGGCGTGATCACCAGCTCGACGTCGTTCAGCCCGAGCGCCTTCGCGAGGCGATCGAGGAGGGCGCGCGTGGGATTGCCGCTGCGCTTTCCGACGCGGTCGCGCGAGGCCACGCCGATCTCGCTGATGTCGGCGCGGAGCAGCTTGGTCTCGATGCCGGAGATCGCCTGCGCGATGTCGAGGAGGATGTGCCGGCCCTCGGGCGGGACGACGTGACTCACCAGCGTGGCGCGATCGAGCGGCACGTGGTGCGCATCGAAGTTGCCGAGCCTGCGCGAGCGAAGCCAGGCATGGCGACCCTCGTCGAGCTCGCCGGCGATGGCGCGCAGCTCGCTGACCACGATGGCCTCCTCCTGGCGGCGCTCGGCGTTGAGCGCGCGCTCGAGCAGCTCGAGGGCGGCGGCGGGATCGGAGATCGCGACGAGCGGCTGCGACGTGGGATGCAGCATGGACATGACCGTCTTGGCGGCCTCGTCGTGCGCGCCGAGCCGCGAGTA
>JAYTZB010000684.1:0-4126 GCA_043742085.1 Polyangiaceae bacterium | reverse complement strand
AGGCTTCACGCTCCGCTCCGGGCTGACCATGGCCGTCGGCACGTCGGGCGCGTTGCTCGCGACGCTACCCGCCATCTGCGGCGCGCTCGGGGACGTCGTCGTCGTGCACCTCGTGCCCGGCGCCGCGCCCGCCGCGTCGGAGACGGCATCGAAGACCCAGTTCGACAACGCCACGTACGCGCAGAACTACGACACCGCGTGGGACGTCCTCGGCGCCAGCACCGGGCTCGGGCCCACGACGGTCATCACCATCCGCAACCCGGACGGTACGTACCTCGAGGCCGTCGCGTTCCAGGACGGCGGGAACGCGGCGACGACCGCGGGCTACAAGAGCGGGCTCATCGCCGCGCAGGCGCAGGGCCTGTGGCTCCCCGCCGACTGCGGCGGCGCAGCGTGCTCCGACGCGTCGACGCCGACCGCGCGAGCGATCGGCGCGAGCTGGGCGGGGCTCGGCGCGACTCCCTCGGGCAACAGCGTCCACCGCACGAGCGCCGCCAAGGATGCATCGGCGTGGGCCGTCGGCGCGTCGTCGTTCGGCATCGGTAACTGAGCGCGCGAGGCGACCTAAGCCCGCAACAGCCAGTGCGCGTCGGCGGCGGGAATGTAGCTGCCGTCATTCCACCGCGTTCGCTCCAGGGCGCGCGCGCCGAGCGACCAGAGGAACGTGAGCGCGCGCGGATTTTTCATGTACTTGCCCAGCTTCGCCGCGCGCGCACGCACGGGGAGCTGGCCGAGCAACGTGTGCCGCCGCACGCGCCGCGCGTAATCGCCGAAATCGAAGCGGTCGCGCGCGAACGCGGCGGCGATGGCGTCGGCCGCCACCTCTCCGTAGCCGAGCGCGAACGAGATGCCTTCTCCGTAGAGCGGATCGACCCCCGCCGCGTCACCGGCGAGCAACACGCTCTTGACCGACAACGGCCCGTCGGGATTGAACGTGCGGATGGGGTGGCCCTTCAGCTCGAGATCCTCGAGATCGAGCCCCCGCGTCTCGAGCGACGTCGAGAGTGAAGCGCGCAGCGCCCCGCCGTCGGCCTTCTTACGCGCGAGGCCGTCATAGACGCCGCGATTCATGACCGGTGCGCCGCCGACGAAGCTCGGAAAGTCCCAGTAATAGCCGGCGAGCCCGGTGGCGACGCCACCGAACTCGAAGACGGCAACCCCGTCGCGGAAGGCGGGCGCGTCGCTCGGCTCGGGCGTGAGCACCTCGAGGAGGCGCGAGAGATGCTCCGGATCGCGAAGGCCGAGCAGGCGGCGCACCGTGCTCTTGGAGCCGTCGGCGGCGACGACCACGCGCGCGCGAATGACGCCGCGATCCGTGGTGACGTGGACGTGATCGCGATGCTGCGCGAGGGCGACGACGGTCTCGCCTTGGCGGACCACGACGCCCGCCTCCTCGGCCTTCCGGACCAGCCAGTGATCGAAGCCATCGCGACGCGTCACCCGCAGCACCGGGTTGCCGCGAAAGGTGCACGCGCGGCCCTGGTAGACGACGCGCACCTCGCGAACGGCGACGTGGGGCGCATCGAACGAGAGCCCCATGCGGTGGAGGATCTTCTCGCCGAGATGGGTGACAGCGCCTCCGCACAGCTTGTCGCGCGGGAGCTCGGCGCGTTCCACGATGAGGATGCGCTTGGCCCACGACGGGCTCTTGCGCAGGAGATTGAGCGCGGTCGATGCGCCGGCGGGACCCGCGCCGATCACGAGGACATCGACGTCGACCTCGCCATCGCGCGGGGTCGTCGCGATCGCGTCGGGGGCGCTCGAGATCGACGGCGGATGCCTGCTGCCTCGTTCGCGCGCGCCCGGTGCCTTGCCGAGCAACGGCGTCAGGATGTGGGGGAGACCGCGCCTGAAGCAGAGCTCGTCGAGCTTTCGCTGCGGCGCGAAGACGTCGGGCTCCTCGAGCTCCCAGACCGCGCACGGCGTCTCCTTGCTGTCGGAATCGAGCAGGATGGCGTTGACCGCGCGCCGCGCCGCCTCGTTCGCCGACTCCATCGTGGCGATGTCGGTGTTGGTGCGCACGTAGTCCGCGGCGAGCACCAAGTTGGGGATGCGCGTGGTCGCCTCGGGCCGATGCCACCACGAGCCCACCGTGTTGATGAGGAGCGGCTCCTGGTTCACGAGCGACCCATCCGCACGCTGCTCGACGCTGTCGGCGAGATAGAAGTGGAGCAGGTCGTCGTCGGTGAGCGCGCGCTGCCCGCAGGCCGCGACGTGGACCTTCATCTGCTCCCACACCTCGTGACGGATCTCTTCGGGCGTGCACTGGCTCGCCGGCTTCTTCACGTAGGTGCCGGGCTTGTACCAATCGGAGATGCAAACCGAGAGCAGCCCCTCCGCGTGACCGCTCCCGAACGAGCGCATCGTTCCTGGTGCCCAGTACTGGGGCTGCGAAACGCACGTCAGCGCCCACGGCGCGTTGACGAAGATCACGTGCCCGGGCGCGAGCGGAACGTCACGACGCAAGAAGAACTGCGCCCCGGTCATCCAGGCCCCGGTGAGAAGTCTGAGCTTCGAGAGGGCCGGCTCGGCGGCCGCGAGGCGCTCGTCGACGAGCTCCGACATGCGCTCGGCGGGCAGCGCGGCGACGTAGTAATCGGCCGTGACGATCTCGCCGCTGGCGAGCCTGGCGCCGGTGATGCGGCCGCCTTCGTAGTCGAGCCCGACCACGCGCGCATCGAATCGATAGTCGACGCCACGCTGGCGGAGGTACTGGAACCAAGGGTCGAGCCATGCATCGTGAGTGGGCCCGTTGAGCATGCGAGCCACGCGCGTGCCGGGCTTCATGTGATCGATCCAGAGCTGCAGCCCCACGGTGACGGTCGTGCGTGCGCTGGCGAGCCGCGGCTGCATGGCGACCAGCGCTTGGACGGCGATCTCGCCGAAGTAGAGCTGGAAGTTGGGGTGACGCTGATCGCACTCGAGGAAATCCCAGTACGTGATGTCCTCGTACTCGGCGAGCCGTCGCTCCTTGCAGCTCGTGATGAACTGCAGTGTGCGGCGCAGGAACACGCGCGTGTCCTCGGGCGGTATCCCCATCTTCGCGTACCACTCGTTCGGATGCATCGTGCGGATGTCATCGAGCGAGAGCGGAAAGTGCGTGACCATGTCGAACCACTGACCGTCCGTCTTGAGGACGCGCGTTCGGTCGGTGCCGACGAGGTTGTCGAACACCCCGTTCGCGTTCCGTCCGAACGGAATGCGCTTCATGGTGTCGGGCAGGTGCCGGTAGAACGACGGGAAGAAGCGAAAGCCATGCTCGCCAGGGAGCCCTCGGCGGCCCGCCGTGGCGGTGCCGGGAACGAAGATGCTTCGCGCCTTGCCGCCCTGCGTGTGCTTGCTCTCGTAGACCGTCACGCGGAACCCGCGCTCCGCCAGCTCGTGCGCCGCGCTCATTCCGCCGACGCCACCGCCCAGCACGGCGACCGACGTCGTTCCCCTCCGGTATCCCATCGACGCGGCATATAACAGAACGCGCCACGCGGACAGGACGCATCAAAGGGAGCGCCTTCCAACGGCGACGAGAATTACGCCTTCTTCTCCGCCGCCGCCTTCGCGGCGTCCTTCTGCGCCTTGAGCCGGCCGCGCAGGCGCGAGGCGTAGCCTTCCTTGTTCTCCTGCTTCGCGCGACCGATGGCGAGGGCGTCGGCGGGGACGTCTCTCGTGACGGTGGTGCCGGTGCCCACGTACGCGCCGTCGCCGATGGTCACCGGGGCAACCAGCTGCGAGTCGGAGCCGATGAACGCGTTCTTGCCGATGCGCGTGATCTGCTTCTGGAAGCCGTCGTAGTTGCAGAAGATGGTGCCCGCGCCGACGTTGGCGTTCTCGCCGACGAAGCCGTCGCCGAGATACGCGAGGTGGTTCGCCTTGGCGCCGCGATCGAGGCGCGTCTTCTTCGTCTCGACGAAGTTACCGACGTGCGCCTCCTCGCCGATGTCGCTCTCCGGGCGGAGATGCGAGAACGGACCGATCTGCGCGCGCGCCCGCACGATCGAGTCGGTCACGATGCTGTACGGCTTCAGTGCCACGCCTTCGCCGATGTCGGCGTTGGTCAGCACGCAGCCGACGTCGATCACCGAGCCTGAGCCGACGCGCGTGTTGCCGCGCAGCACCGCGAAGCTCTCGA
>JAYTZB010000683.1:0-4681 GCA_043742085.1 Polyangiaceae bacterium | reverse complement strand
TCCGCGAGCAGGCCGTCGATGAAGTAGAGGCCTGGCTCGATGGTGAAGACCTGGCCCTCGGCGATCGACGACGTGTTCCGCAGGAACGGGTTGTCGGCGCGGGGGCGGAGGGCCGCGCAGCCGACGTCGTGCGTGACGAGACCCAGCGAGTGGCCGAGGCCGTGCGGATAGAACGCGCGGCTCACGCCCTGCGCGTCGACCTCCTCGGCGGTGCCAATCGCGAGACCCGACTCGACGAGGAGCGCGCTCATCTGACGATGCGACTCGTCGTGGAGCTGTTCGTACGGCATGCCGAGCGCGACCTTCGCGACGAGGCGCTTCTGCATCGCCTCCATCCCGAGGACCAGCGCCGAGAACGTGCTGCCCGCACTGCTGCCCGTGCCGGTCACCGGACGCGCCCACGTCCGCGTGATGTCCGAGCAGTAGCCGAGGTAACACGCGCCCGCGTCGAGCAAGAGCGACTCGGCGCGCGTGGCATCGCGGCCGTAGCTCACGTGATGGAGCACCGCGCCGTTGCGACCGAGCGCGACGATGTTCTTGTACGGAGTCTCCTGATCGTCCTGACGCGTGGCGCCCAGGAACACGAGATGGAGCTCGAGCTCGGAGCGCGCGCCGCCTTCGAAGGCCTTGCGAACCGCCTCGTGACCGAGCGCAGCGATTCGATTGGCCTCCGCGAGGCATGCGATCTCGTACGGCGTCTTCAGGATCCGGCCGCGATCGAGCGCAGCGACGAGCTTCGCCGGATTGACGGCGTCCGCCGCGATCCCGAGCTTGCCCGCGCGCGCCGCGTCCTCGCCGATCCACGCGATGCGCTTCGCGCTTGCCGACAGCGTCTTCAGATCCGGCTCGTCCACGCGTCGCACGTCGAGGACGGACAGGAAGTACGTCGCGTCGGGCGGCGCCGGCCGCTCCCAGAAGCTCTTGCACTCCGGCCAGACGAGCATCGTCTTCTTGCCGGTCTGGAACACGACGAAGCAGTCCGGCTCCGTGAGCGGCGCCCACAGATGAAACTCCGGCGTCGGTCGCAGCGGGAAGAACTGGTCGTCGAACTCGGTGCGCTTCTTCGGCGTTCCCGAGTGCACGATGACAGCGTCGTAGCCGGCCTCGACCAGCGCCGACGCGTAGCTCTTCTCGACGGCGCGGATGTGCTCGGAATAGAGGCTCGGGAGATGAGAGAGGGCTTCCGTGTCCACGGCGAAACCCTAGCAGCCGAAGCCGCCGGGCGGAGGACCGAATCCACCGCCATACCCGGGAGGCGCGTACGGGTTGCTCCCCGGCTGCGGCGCGTACGGATTGTAGCCGCCACCACCACCGTACGCGTCGTACGGCATCGGCGGTGGAGCACCACCGCCGCCCGAGCGCACGTCGAAGTCCGAGCCATCGAGGCGAGCACCTCGAGACGACGCCGACGATCCCCGCGCCGATGCTGACCAGCATCCGCAGCAGATAGAACACGACGATGCCGCCGATGTGATCACGGCCCACCGTCCAGAAGCGCTTCCATCCCTCACGCGCTCCGAGCCCGTGCTTCAGCATGATCGGCGCGACGAAGTTGCGCGCGATCGCGTTGACGAGCATCAGCGGGATCAAGAGGAGGAGCGCGATCACGCCGAGACCGATCAGGAGCGGCGTTGAAGGGGCGGAAGAGGAGCCGCTTCATCGTCTCCCAGGCCGGCTAGCGCTATCGCACCGCAAGCGCGACCTGGTGTAAGGTCCGCGGGCCAGCCATGGGAACGAGAACATGAAGATCGCCGTCCTCCGAGAGTGGACCTCGCAGGCGGCCGGCCACGAGCGGCGCGTCCCGATCGTGCCCGACTCCGTGAAGCGCCTCGGGCAGAAGAAGATCGAGGTGGTCGTCGAGTCCGGCGCCGGAGAGCGCGCGCTCTTCGCCGACGCCGACTACACGAAGGAGGGCGCGACCGTCGAAGCGGGTCAGCCCGCCGCCATCGCTGCCGGCGACACCGTCATGCGGCTTCGCGTCCCGACGCTCGACGAGATCGCCCTCATGAAGGAGGGGAGCACGCTCTTCGCGCCGCTTCTCCCGCTCGTGAACCACGACGTCGTGAAGGCGCTCGCAGCGAAGAAGATCACGTCTTTTGCGGTCGATTTCATCCCGCGCACCACCGTGGCGCAGATGATGGACGTCCTCTCCTCGCAAGGAACGGCCGCGGGCTACTACGCGGTGGTCCTCGCGGCGAGCCAGCTTCCGCGCTTCTTCCCGATGCTCATCACCGCCGCGGGCACCATCGCTCCGGCGACGCTGCTCGTGCTGGGCGCCGGCGTCGCCGGCCTCTCCGCGATCGGCGCCGGCAAGCGCCTCGGCGCGCGCGTCGAGGCGTTCGACGTGCGCAAGGTGGTGAAGGAGCAGGTCGAGAGCCTGGGCGCGAAGTTCGTCGAGGTCGACTCCGACGAGGACGCGCAGACCGCCGGCGGCTACGCGAAGGAAGTTTCCGAGGAGTACAAGAAGAAGCAGGCCGAGGCGCTCGCCAGCCACGTCGCGAAGGCCGATGTCGTCATCTGCACCGCGCTCATTCCCGGAAAGCGCGCGCCCGTCCTCGTCACCGACGACATGGTCAAGGCGATGAAGCCCGGCTCCGTCGTCGTCGACCTCGCCGCCGAGCAGGGCGGCAACTGCGAGGGGTGCGAGTCCGGCAAGACCGTCGTGAAGCACGGCGTCACCATCATCGGCGCGGTCGACCTCCCGTCGAACCTCGCCGTGCACGCGAGCCAGATGTGGTCGCGCAACATGGAGAAGCTGATGTTCCACCTCACCAAGGACGGAGCGTTGAAGCTGGACATGAAGGACGAGATCACGCGCGGCTGTCTCATCACGCACGGCGGAGAGATCGTGCAAGAGCGCGTGCGCGAAGCCATCGGAGCACCGTCATGAGCGAGGATCTCGTCTTCGGCCTCTACATCTTCGCGCTCGCCACCTTCGTCGGCTACCAGGTCATCTCGCGCGTCCCGCCGCTCCTGCACACGCCCTTGATGAGCGGCACGAACGCCATCAGCGGCATCTCGCTCGTCGGGTCGCTCGTCGCGGCCGGCGCGCATCACGATCTCGTGTCGAGCATCCTCGGCTTCATCGCCGTCACCGCCGCCACCATCAACGTCGTGGGCGGCTTCATGATCACCGATCGCATGCTGCGCATGTTCAAGAAGGGCCCCAGCCCCAGTCGCGGGCCCTCCGCGAAGGCCAAGGGCTGAGCGTCATGCAAGACACGTTGATCAGCCTCGCCTATCTCGTCTCGTCGATCCTCTTCATCCTCTGTCTCCGCGGGCTGTCGTCGCCGGAGAACGGTCGTCGCGGCATCTTCCTCGGTGAGCTCGGCATGCTCATCGCGGTCCTCGCGACCCTCGTGAAGCGGGAGATCGTCTCCTACGAGTGGATCGTCGCCGGCCTCCTCCTCGGCTCGCTCATCGGGACGTCGATCTCGCTGAAGATCCCGATGACCAAGATGCCCGAGCGGATCGCGTTCTCCCACGCGTTCGGTGGGCTCGCGACCGCGCTCGTCGGCATCACCGAGTTCCACAAGCTGCGCGGCCTCTTCGGCGAGGTGGCGATGACCGCCGTCGACGCCAGCACCGCGGTGGGGTCGGCCGGCATCGCCGCCACCGAGCACGGCATGAACCGCCTCACGATGGGCGCGCTCGGCTTCGAGGTCTTCCTCGGGTCGCTCACGTTCACCGGCTCGATCATGGCCTTCGGCAAGCTCCAGGGCGTGATCAGCGGCGCGCCGATCACGTGGAAGGGCCAGAACGCGATGAACATCGGCGCGTTCTTCGGGACCATCGCGCTGCTCGTCTACCAGATCATCTTCCCGCACGACGCGCCGCAGTGGATGTTCTTCGTGATGTGCGGCGCAGGCCTCGCGCTCGGCATCCTCGCCGTGCTCCCCATCGGCGGCGCCGACATGCCCGTCGTCATCTCGCTCCTCAACTCGTATGCCGGCCTCGCGGCGTGTGCGACGGGCTTCGCGCTCAAGAGCAACATCCTCATCATCTCCGGTGCGCTCGACGGCTCATCGGGCCTCCTCCTCTCCATGATGATGAGCAAGGCGATGAACCGCTCGTTTGCGAACGTCGTCTTCGGCGCGTTCGGAACCGCGGAGGGCACTGCTGCTCCGACCACCGGCGGCGCCGCGAAGCCGTTCAACGAGGCGACCATCGAGGACGCGGCGGCGGTGCTCACGGCGTCGCAGTCGGTGATCATCGTTCCCGGCTACGGCATGGCCGTCTCGCAGGCGCAGCACGCGGTGCGCGATCTCGCGGCAGCGCTCGAGAAGCGCGGCACCGAGGTGAAGTACGCGATCCATCCCGTCGCCGGCCGCATGCCCGGTCACATGAACGTGCTCCTCGCCGAGGCGAACGTTCCGTACGACTCGCTCTTCGACCTCGACATGATCAACGACGACTTCGCGCGCACCGATGCCGTGCTCGTGGTCGGCGCGAACGACGTCGTGAACCCCGGGGCGAAGACCGATACCGCGAGCCCGATCTACGGCATGCCGGTGTTCAACGTGGAGCAGGCGAGGAGCGTGATCGTCCTCAAGCGCAGCATGAACACCGGGTTCTCGGGCGTGGAGAACGAGCTCTTCTTCCTGCCCAACACCATGATGGTCCTCGGCGACGCGAAGAAGACCATCCTCGGCCTCGTCAACGAAGTGAAGGGCGGCAGCGG
>JAYTZB010000682.1:0-2330 GCA_043742085.1 Polyangiaceae bacterium | reverse complement strand
GCCCACGACGCTCCGCGTTTCGACGCTCTCCGAGGTCGACTGCGCGAAGCGCGCGCGCGTCGCCATCGTCGTCGCGCACGACGTGCCCAGCTTGCAAGGAGTCGTGCCTTCGGCGTTCTCGACCACGTGCGCCCCCACAGCGGACGGCGAGTTCGATACCGGGAGCGTCGTCCTCACGCCTGCGTCCGGCGAGGATGGGACCATCGCGCTCGCGGTCATGACGCGACCCGACGGCGAGGCGCCCGACTCGTGCCTCGATGCGACGCAGACCGGGCAGTGCATCATCGCGCGTCGCCAGCTTCGCTTCACGCCGCACGTCGAGCTCGATGTGCCGATCGAGCTCCGGCTCTCGTGCCTCGGCGTGAGCTGCCCGCCGACGCAGACCTGTCGCAAGGGCCAGTGCGTCGACGCCACGCTCTCGCCGACGTGCTCCGGCTGCGGCGAAGGTGAGCTCGCGATCTCGACGGCGCCGGCGTGCGGGGACATGGGCGGGCTGCAGCCGGGCGCGCCGTGGCCGATGGCTGGCTATTGCCCGACGCGTGCCGGACGGAGCGGACGCCTGGGCCCCCAGACCCCGAACGTGCGCTGGAGGTTCCCGACCGGCGGCATCTCGTCGGCGTCGCCCGCCGTGTCCGCGAACGGCACCATCTACGTCGGCGGCAATGACCACCAGGTCCACGCCGTGTCGAGCGACGGCAGGGAGCTGTGGCGCGCCGCTGTCCCGAGCAACATCAACGACACGGGCTTCGTGATCGGCAGAGACGGCGGCGTCGCGGTCGGTTGCGCTGACGGCAAGGTCTACGCCTTCGCGCCCGACGGAAAGCCGCGCTGGTCCACCTCGATCGAGGTCGACGCCGCGTGGACGCCGGTGGCGGGCGGCGACGGCACGATCTTCATCAACGGCTTCGGTCAACCGCCACCCGCCCCGCTGTTTGCGCTCGGCACCGACGGCGCAGTGAGGTGGCGTAAGGCCGGGCCCTTCGGCGTGTCGGCGATCACCATCGGCCTCGACGGGACGCTCTACCTCGGCGGCGCCGACGCGATGCTCCACGCACTCGGCGCGACCGACGGAAGCGAGCGCTGGGCGACCGCGACCGCGTCTGCGCCGGCGTCGCCGTCGGTGGGGGCCGACGGGACCGTCTACACCAGCGCTGCCGCCAGCCTGTACGCCTTCGATCCGAAGACGGGCGCACGCGTCTGGGCAGTCCCGCTCACCGCACGCGCGGCGGGTGTCGCCCTCGGTCCCGATGACAGCATCGTCGTCCCGCAGGTGGACGGGAAGCTGCTCGCGGTTCGGGCGAATGGAACCACGAAGTGGGTCTTCGAGTCGGGCACGCACTGGAGGCAGCCCGGCGCCGTCGGCAGCGACGGGACCATCTACATCGGCGGCGACGATGCGGCGCTCTACGCGGTCGCGGCGGACGGCGTCCTGCGCTGGAAGATCCCGATGGGCACCATCGGGATCAACTCGCAGCCCGCCATCGGCGGCGACGGGACGCTCTACATCCTGTCGAACGACGGTTTCCTCTACGCCATCGGGCCGTGATGCGATTCGCTGCTGCGCGATCGGTCCGGCTCAGAAGCGCACGATGCCCGGTGAGTAGCTCCCGCTCGGTGTCGCTCGATCCGTGGTGAGCGCCACGTACGTCACGACGGCGCCGGCCACCACGACGCCCACCGCGGTCCAGAACCACCACCGCGCGTAGAACGCCGGACGGCCGGTGGGATCGAGCCAGGCCTCGCGCTTCTCGCCGGCACCGAGCACGACCTGCGTCGAGGCGTCGTCGTAGCCGTCGCTCTCCGCGACGATGCGATGGGCTCCAGCGACGAGGCCGGCCTCGACGGGCGCGAGACCGAGCAGGCGGTCGTCGATGCGGATGCGCGCGGCGGCGACATGGCTGCGGACCACGAGCAGGCCCGAAGTATCGCGCGACACGAGCGGAAAATCGACGGCGCGGGATCCCTTGCCGGGCAGGTCGACCTCGCGCCGCATCGGGAAATAGCCTTCCGCGAAGACCTCGATCGAGAGATGGCCCGCGGCGATGCCGATGGGCGACGTCATCGGCGCGACGCCGACTTGCTTGTCGTTGACGAGGACGCGCGCACCCTGGACCGGCGTGGTCACGACGAGCGAGCCGACGCGCCCGCGCAGCTCCTCGAGCAGACGCGGCAGACCGGGGACGCGATCGCGGAGCTCGGGCGGCGCGTCCCGGGCAAAGGCCTCGATGGCGTCGAGCGCCTCGGGGAAGCGTCCGAGGAACTGCAGTGCGCGACCGCGGTTGTAGAGGAGCGCAGCGTTGGGCGCGATGGCGTAGGCCTCGTCGTAGGCC
>JAYTZB010000681.1:0-3631 GCA_043742085.1 Polyangiaceae bacterium | reverse complement strand
TGGACGGTGCTCCGCAACGCCGAGCAGCTCGCGGACGAGGAGTTCATCGACGAGATCACCGACATGGTGTCGCGTTACCTCGTGAAGGCGCCGTCGGAGTAGCGGCTGAGCGAAGGCGCCGTCAGGGCAAGATCTTTCACCAACGAAAGCGCGCCCGCGTCGCCCGCGTCGGCGGGGATCTGGCGCACGTAGCTCTCCGCGTGAGGTTGCCGACGGTCGGTGCGCTCAACCACTCGCGCACACCCCAACTCGCGTCGCGCTTGCGGCGCGGGCGCGCACCCGCCAACATCGCCGGTCGAGATCTGCACCCCTACGGAGTTTCCCGCGCATGGCGTCGAACACGACATTTCAGAAGCGACAGAAAGAACGCGCTCGGCTCGACAAGCAGCGAGACAAGTCGGCGGAAAAGAAGCTCCGGCGCGAGCAGCCCAACGCGCGCGTGGCGAGTGAGGCCGGCGTCGATCCGGACATCGCCGGCATCATTCCAGGACCCCAGCCGCTGCCCGACGAGTTTCTGTGAATGCTCGAAGCTGCCGCGCGTCAGGTGCGCCCCGGCCTCAGGCAGCCTTCCTCGCGGCGGCGAGGATGGCGGCGGACGTGATGAGCCCGGAGCTCAGCGCGCCCTCCATGAAGCCCTGCTGGTTGTAGAACGAATCGCAGTGCTCGCCGGCGAAGTACACGTTGCCGACGGGCTTGCCCTCGTTGCCGGCGATGCCGGTGAACTGCCCGGGGCGGTAGCAGGTGTAGCTGGCCTGCGCCCACTGGTTGCGTGGCCACGACATCATCACAGCGCGGTAGTTGCGGCTGCCAGCTTCGCGCGTCGCCGTGGCGGCGGAGCCGGGATAGATCTTGTCGAGGTCGCGGACGAACGCCGCGGTCTGCGCCTGCACCTGCGAAGGGTCCTGGCTCATGCCGAGCGCGCCGCCCGTGAAGTTCGTCATCACCGAGTGCGAGGCGGTGGCGGTGGTCCAGCTCGTCTCCCAGCAGTTCTGCACGTTGGGTAGCGTCGCGTACGCCATGCCGTTGCTGCCCTGGTCCGCCCAGATCCGCGCATCGAAGCCGACCATGTTCTTGGAGTTCGTGCCGTAACCGAGCTCGTTGATGGCCTTCGTCTTCCACGCCGGAAGCGCGAGGCTCGCATCGAGGTTGATCTGGCGGAGCACGCTGAACGGCATGGCGAACACCACGAGATCGTGCGTGCGGACCTGACCGTTACGGAAGGTGAGCTCGATCTGACCCGAGGCGGTCTTGCGTGCGCGCGAGAGCGCCATGCCGAGCTGGATCTGGCCGCTGAGCCGTGCCGCGAGCCCCTTCGCGATGCGGTCGTTGCCTTCGACGATGTGGAAGCGCTGGTCGCTCGTGCCGAAAGGCTGAAACCTCGAACGGCGGTCGGCGCGAATGTAGAGGAGGAAGTTGAGCGCGCTCTGGTCGGTGACCTCGCGCCCGTATTCACCGACGTAGGCGGCAGCGATCACGGACTTCAAGAGCGCGGGCGCGTTCCGCGAGTCGAGGTACTGCGCGATGCTCGTGTTGTCGATGACCACGTCGAACGCGTTGTGGGCGTCGGCGGTGGGCGCCGCCGAGAGCTGCTGTAGATCGGGCCTCATGGAAGGAACGAACGCGCGATAGGCGTCGACGACCGTCGCCTCCGGCACCGCCTGACCGTCGATGTTGTAGAAGACCGCACCCGGGCTCTTCAGGTAGTCCTCGAGCGTGAGGCCGAAGGCTCGCGCGTAGTTGATCATGTTCTTCTGCGATGTGTCGATCAGCTCGCCGCCGAGCTCGACGACCTGTCCGGGGAACGTCCCCGCTTGCGAGAGCTGTCGGCCGCCGACGCGGTTGTTGCCTTCGTAGACCGTCGCGGTCACGCCGTTGATGCGAAGCTGATCGGCGCAGGCGAGTCCGGCGAGCCCTGCTCCGACGATGGCGACGTCGAGGCCGCCGGTGTGCGTGAGGCTCTGGCCGTTCGTGCCGAGCGAGGTGCGTTCGCCGTCTTCACCTTCGGAAGGGGCAGCGCACGCAGCGGACAGACCACCGATGGCGCCGGTCGCGGCGATCGCTCCGAGCGCAGTGAGGAACTCGCGGCGGTTGGGGCTCGAGGCGTGCTTTGCCTCGGCCTCCGCGCGGAGCGCGATCCCTTCTTCGGCCGAGAGGTCATGCTCATCGCAATAGCTCGCGAGGCGGAACGAGCGGCGCAGTCGATCGAACAGGCTGGTGTGAGACACGATTGCCCACGTAAGCACTTTGCGCACCACGCGCAAGCGCTCGCGCCGTGGCGAAACTGCTGGATCTTTTACGGCGCAAACGCGCGGCTGATGCGCGGCTGATCCACCATTCTCGACGCGCGTCGCGAGCTCGCGTCGCTCATCTTCGTGCGTCGTGCAACTCGTCGCGGTGTCGGGTGGCGGCCAGAAAGAGCGTAGCACCTGCCCCACGGGCCATCTTTCGACGGCAGATTGGCCGCATGTCTCTAGGATGAGATCATGACGCGCGTTTTCCTCTTCGGCGCCGCCGGCCTCATACTCGGCTTCACGCTCGCGAGCGCCGCGTGCAGCGGCGCCGGCGCCGACTCGTCGAGTGGGCGTGCGCCCGACGCGTCGGCAGACACGGCGCCCCTCGACAGCGACATCGGCGCTCCACACGACGGCGGCGCCCCCGACGACGGCTCCGTCCCCGACGCGGGTGACGCGCGCGACGCGGACGGCTCGGCTCCGCAGCGCGGCTGCCCGTCCGGCGTCATCGGCTGCTACACCGTCTACGCGCACACCGATCACGTTCTCTTCTACTTCGATCTCGTCGGAACGAAGCTCGTCGAAGTTGGCGCATTCGACGCGCCCCAGGTCCCGACCGGCGGAAGCGGCACCGCCGAGGACACGCTCACCGATCTCGCCGTGACACCGGACGATCGCGTCTGGCTCATCTCCAACGTGAACCTCTATACGGCGGACGTGATGACGGGGCACGTGACGCTGGTCGGCCCCACGACGAAGTGCGGAATCGGCAATTTCGCGCTCGCGTCGGACCTGACCGGCAACCTGTACGTGGGCGACAGCAAGGGAGCGATCTGCCGCGTCAGCCCGACGAATCCGGCGACGATGACGCCGCTCGGTATAATGGGCGGAGGCCTCGCGCTCGCCGGCGACTTCGTCCTGGTGAGCGACGGCACGGCATACGCGACTGCCTACGATCTGACCATGCCCCTCACGGCCAACGACAACGCGCTCGTCACCTTTGCTCCGGCGACGCCGAATACGGTGCAATCCATCGGTCCGACGGGCCATCCCGCCCTCTTCGGCGTCGCGTACGCAGCCGGCAAGGTCCTCGCGTTTTCGCACGATGGCACCGGCAACATCATCACCATCGACCGGATGAGCGGTAGCGGCACGCTTCTCACGAGCGCCATGGATCCGACGACGAATGCCCCCGCGGTGTTTGCCGGCGCAGGGACCAACCCGCTCGTGCCGAAAACGGGACCTTGAGGGCCACAGCTCGGGAAAGAAGTAAATGGGAGGCTCCACCAGCGACGAAGCTGGTGGCGGCGGGAGGTCGACGCCGCGCCCGTTCGCGGAGCGGCTGTTCGACGTCAGCACGAAGGCGGGCGCCGCGCGCGCATCCGTCGACGTGTTCCCGC
>JAYTZB010000680.1:0-3363 GCA_043742085.1 Polyangiaceae bacterium | reverse complement strand
GCGCCTCCGATGAACACGCGCATGAGCGCCTGACCCGAGGGCGCGCGATGGTCCCACTTGCTCGACACGAACGTGCACGCGAGGATCGGCCTATTTTCCCCGCGCGGAACGAGGAAGCCGACGGCATCGAGCGGATGCCGCACGTCGTACTTTCGATACGCCAGGAAGACCGTGGCGGTCGAGACGTAGCGCATCGCGCCGAGCATGCTGGAGAGCGTGGGGTCGAGATCGCGGACCATCCCGGCCGAGGCATGCGCCGGCACCGTGAGCGCCACGTGATCGGCGTAGTACGTCTCGCGCGTGGTCTCCACCGCCCAGCGCCCGCGTGCGTCGCCGGCGGGGAGCCGCGAGACGCGCTTCGCTGCACAGTCGGTGGTGAGCTCCGCGTCGCGGAGGCGATGCGCGACGTACGTGATGAGATCGCCCATGCCGCGCTTGAGCGACAGGAACGTGCTCGCCTCGGTCTCGGCTGCGCCTGCGGCCGCCTTGCGACTCGCACGGAGAGCGCGCATCGCGCGGACGAGCGAGCCGTACTTCGCCTCGGCCTCCACGAGCTGCGGGACGCATGCGCGAACGGAGAGCGACCCGGGATCGCCGGCGAAGATGCCTCCCAGCAGCGGGCCCGCGATGCGGTCGCAGATGTCGGAGCCGAGGCGACGCTCGATGAACGAGGCGATGCTCTCGTCCTCGTCGCCGGCGTAGATCTTCTTCGGGATGATGGGCTCGAGCAGCGCGCGGAGCTTCGTGTCGAGACCGAAGAGCTCCGTCTGCGCGAAGGGCCTCCACTCCGTTGGAATGCCCATCACGAGGCCCTCGGGCATCGCGTGGAGCTCCTTCTTCCAGACGATGTAGACCTTGCGCGTATCGGGGCGCGTACCGATCAGCTCGTCGCCCAGACCGACCGCCTTCGCGAGCCGCGTGGCGTGCGGCTTGGTCGCGACCCACGAGTCGGGACCGCCGTCGATGGTGAAGCCGTTGTGGTTGAAGGTGACGAGGTTGCCGCCGAGACGCGGAGCGGCCTCGATGAGGCGCACCTCGCAAGGCTCACCGGACTTCTCCAGGGCGTACGCAGTCGCCAGCCCCGTGATCCCTCCGCCGACGATGACGACACGCTTCATTCGGCTGAATTTGCCCGCGCCCAAGGCGCAGACCCCTCCGTGCGCGACATGACGCTATCGTCTCCCGTGGTCATGCCTGCGTGCTCATGATCGCGCAGAGGTCCTGTGCACGAAGTCGATCACCGCCTCGACGGTTCCTACCGGTGTCTCCGGGAGGATGCCGTGGCCGAGGTTGAAGATGTGACCGGGCTTGCCGCCGGCCTGCTCGAGGACGCGGGCGGCATGCTTCTCGGCAAGGTCGCGTGGGCCGAGGAGCACCGTGGGATCGAGGTTGCCCTGCACCGCGCGATCGGCGCCGACCTTCTCCCAGCCGACCTGGATCGGCGTGCGCCAGTCGAGACCGATGACCGTTCCGCCCGACTCACGCATCGCCTCGAGCAGGTGCAAGGAGCCGACGCCGAAGTGGATGACCGGCACTCCTCGCTTCTCTACGTCCTTCAGTATGTTCATGACGTGCGGCTGCACGTAGGTCCGGTAGTCGATCGCGGACAGCTGCCCGACCCATGAATCGAAGAGCTGCACGGCGTCGACGCCGGCGTCGATCTGCTTGTGGAGGAACTTCTTCACCACGTCGCCGAGCTTCGACATGAGGAGGTTCCAGGTCTCGGGCTCCGAGTACATGAACCGCTTCGACTTCGCGAAGGCCGAGCTCTTGCCGCCCTCGATGAGGTAGCTCGCGAGCGTGAAGGGCGCGCCGGCGAAGCCGATGAGCGGCACCTTGAGCTCCTTCTTGAGCAGCTTGATGGCCTCCAGTACGTATCCGAGGCCCTCCTCGATCTCGAAGCCATGGAGCTTGTCGACATCGGCCTTGCTGGAGATGGGCGAGAAGATCACGGGCCCCTCCCCCTTCTGGAAGTCGAAGGGGGCGCCCATCGGCTCGAGAGGCAGGAGGATGTCGGCGAACAGGATGGCGGCATCCATCCCGAACTTGAGCGGCTGCAGCGTCACCTCGAGCGCGAGCTCCGGCGTCTTGCAGACCTCGAGCATGGTGTGCTTCTCGCGAAGCGCGCGGTACTCGGCCATGTAGCGGCCAGCCTGCCGCATCATCCACACCGGCGTGCAGTCCACGGGCTCGCGACGACACGCGCGAAGGAACCGATCGTTCATCGCGATCAGCCTATCACCAACGTCCCGGGCCTTGTCCGCCCTGGAAATCACGCCGCCGGAGCGCTCAGATTGCGCCGAGCATCCTGCGCACGTGCTTCAGCACGACGTCCGGCAGGCACGGCTTCGTGCAGATGATGTCGGCGCCGGCTTCCTTCGCACGGGCAAGCCCCATTTCTGTCACGTGGCCGGTCAGCGCGATCACGACGACGTCCGACGTCGTCGGGTCCCCCTTGATACGCGTTGTCGCTTCCCAGCCGTCCATCACGGGCATCGAGAGGTCCATGAGCACGATCGCCGGCTTGTCGACGGCGATCATGTCGAGAGCTTGCTGCCCGTTCGCGGCTTGCTCGACGCGGTAGCCGGCGGCCTCGAGGACGTGCGCGTAGAGCTGCCGGGTGTCCTCCGTGTCGTCCACCACGAGGATCAGCGGCGTGCCTGACCGTCGTTCGGACCGACCAGCTTGATCCATCGAGCCCCAACGATCGCACCCGCGCCCTTCGCTGGCAACGCGACTCGTCGTCGCATCCGAGCGCGCGGTTTGTCCCCGTGCAACGGTCAGAGCGCGCGCCGCAGACGCAGCGCATTCGTGATCACCGACACCGAGCTGAGGCTCATCGCGGCGGCGGCGATCATCGGGCTGAGCAAGATGCCGAAGGTCGGATAGAGCACGCCCGCCGCGATCGGCACCGCGAGCGCGTTGTAGCCGAACGCGAGCGCGAGGTTCTGCCGGATGTTCGCGAGCGTGGCGCGCCCGAGGCGCACGGCTCGCACGATGCCGCGGAGGTCACCCTTCACCAGCGTGACCCCCGCGCTCTCGATCGCGACGTCGGTGCCGGTGCCCATCGCGATGCCGACATCCGCGGTCGCGAGCGCGGGCGCGTCGTTGATGCCGTCGCCGGCCATCGCCACCACCGCGCCCTTACCTTTCAGCTCGCGGATGACGCGCGCCTTTCCGTCCGGGAGAACGTCGGCGACGACGTCCGCACCCGCGAACCCGAGCTTCCGGCCGACGGCGAGCGCGTTGGTCCTTGCGTCCCCGGTGAGCATGACCACGCGCAGCCCGAGGTCACGTAGCCCTTCCAGCGCCTCCTTCGCGCTCGGCTTCACCGTGTCGGAGATCGCCCAGAGACCGGCGTAC
>JAYTZB010000679.1:0-1781 GCA_043742085.1 Polyangiaceae bacterium | reverse complement strand
GCCTTCGGGATGATCCCCTTCAGCTCGAGGCGGATGAAGGCCTGGCACTGGCCGGGCGCCTTCTTGTCGTCGGGAGAGGCCTTCGCGCAGTCGGCGATGTCGCCGTCCTTGTTCTGGATGTTCTTCTCGCTCGTCGACGCGCCGCTCGCGGTGGCGCCGAACATCTGCGCGGCGCTCTTGACCTGACCCTTGGTGCCCGTCTGCATGACGAAGGCGCCGACCATCGCGCCCTTGACGAAGTGCGTGGCGCCGTCGCAATCGCCCTTGAGCTCGTCGGCCTGGACCTTCGCCCATGTCGTCTTGACCTTGCCGACCATGATCATCGCGACGTCGAGCGTCGAGCCTCGCGCCATCTCGGCGCTGATGCTGCCCGCGATGCCGATGCCGCCGAGCGGAAGGTTGGCCTTCACCTCGTCGGCGTTGTTCAGCTTCACGACCTGCTCCTTGCGGCTCATGCCGAGGAAGCCGTACGTGCCGTCGACCTTGCAGTCCTTGAGCAGCTTGAAGCCCTTGCAGCTGTACGAGACGATCGCGACGTTCTCCTTCATCAGGAGCTCGAGATCCCCGCGCTGCTCCGGCTTCCAGTCGACGACGAGCGGCTCGCCGCCGGTGTCGGCCTCGCGGCACGGACCTTCGCCGATACCTTCCGCGGCGGTCGCTTCCTTCGGACGAACGGCGGCGCCGACCTGACCGGCTCCACAGCCGTCGAGCGCGGTGAACGCCGCAAACGTGAGCCCGAGCAGCGATACAACCGAAGAGCGGCGTCCAATCATGCGGCCGAGGCTAACAGCAGAGCTCTCGACGCCACATCCACAAAACGCGTACGGCCCCCCGGAAAAACCGGGGAGCCGTCGCGATCCAATCCTCGCAACCTAGGTCGCGAATCTCGGGGTCAGAGGGGGCGGAGCCCCCTCGTCGGATCAGAAGCCGTGACCGTGGCCGCCGTGGTCGTGACCACCGCCGCCGCCGCCGTTCTTCGAGTCGTCCTTCGGGCGCTCGGCAACGAGGCACTCCGTCGTGAGCATGAGGCTCGCGACCGAGGCTGCGTTCTGGAGCGCCGTGCGAACGACCTTCACCGGGTCGATGACGCCCTGGCCGATGAGGTTGCCGTACTGGTCGGTGGCGGCGTTGTAACCGAAGTCATCCTTGCCCTCCTTGACCTTGTTGACGACGATCGAGCCTTCGAGACCGGCGTTGCCGACGATCTGGCGAAGGGGCTCCTCGATCGCGCGACGGATGATCTGGACACCGAAGCGCTGCTCGTCCGACAGCTTGAGGCCGTCGAGCGCGGACTGCGCGCGGATGAGCGCGACGCCGCCGCCGGCGACGATGCCCTCTTCGATGGCCGCGCGGGTCGCGTGGAGCGCGTCCTCGACGCGGGCCTTCTTCTCCTTCATCTCGGTCTCGGTCGCAGCGCCGACCTTGATGACCGCGACGCCGCCGACGAGCTTCGCGAGACGCTCCTGGAGCTTCTCACGATCGTAGTCGGACGTGGTGTTCTCGACCTGCGCGCGGATCTCCGCGATGCGGCCCTTGAGCTTGTCCTTGTCACCCGCGCCGTCGATGACGGTGGTGTTGTCCTTGTCCAGGGTGACGCGCTTGGCGCGGCCGAGGTCGGAGATGGTGACGTTCTCGAGCTTGAGCCCGAGCTCCTCGGCGATGACCTTGCCGCCCGTGAGGACGGCGATGTCCTTGAGCATCTCCTTGCGGCGATCGCCAAAGCCCGGGGCCTTGCAAGCGGCGCAATGGAGCGTGCCACGGAGCTTGTTGACGACGAGCGT
>JAYTZB010000678.1:0-6175 GCA_043742085.1 Polyangiaceae bacterium | reverse complement strand
TTCGTTCATGCCCGTGCAGAGCACGTCGACCCGAAGAAGAAGACGCTCACTGCCGGTGGCAACGAAATCCCCTACGACTACCTCGTCCTCGCGACAGGCGCAGCGATGCGCCCCGAAGAGATCCCCGGCCTCTCCGCGAACGCGAATACGATCTGGTCACCCGAGGAGATGCTTCGCCTTCGTGCGTCGTTCGACGACTTGCTGAAGCGCGCCAAGGCCGGGAAGCCGTCGCGCGTTCGCTTCCTCGTGCCTCCGAACAACAAATGTTCGGGACCTCTCTACGAGATGGTCATGATGCTCGACAGCTGGCTCACGAAGAAGGGAGCGCGCGCGCACGTCGACATCGGGTACCTCACCTACGAGAAGGGCTACATCCAGGCGTTCGGTCCGCGGCTGAACGACTTCGTCATCGAAGAATTTGCGCGGCGTGGCATCACGGGTCGCAAGGAGGCGATCGTCGAGCGCGTCGACCCCGGCATGATCCGCCTGAAGGACGGGAGGAGCGAGCCCTTCGACGTGCTGGTCTCCTTTCCGCCCTACGTCGCCGCCACGCGGTTCGAAGGCCTCGCGGCGGACGCTCGAGGCTTTCTCACCACCGATCCGAAGACGCGCCAGCTCGTGGGCCAACCGGACGTCTACGCGGTGGGCGACGGCGGCGATTTTCCCGTAAAACAAGCGTTTCTCGCGCTGCTCCAGGCAGATGCGGCCGCCGAGCATCTCTCCGAGAGGATCCTCGGCGAGGAGACGACGGCGGCCTTCGACCCGGTCAGCATGTGCATCATGGAGCAGTTCGACAAAGCGACCTTTGCGCAAGTCCCGCTGCGCCTCACCGGCAATCCGGAGATGCCCGTCGCCGTGCGCGAAGACGCGCCGGGAATGTACCGCGTCGGCTCGGGCGCGGTGTGGCGCATCGGGAAGAAGATGCTCGGCGCGGCGATCCCGGCGCGCTTCATGAGCGGTCAGCCGTTCCACGCGGGGCCCACGTGGGCTGTCATGGAAGCCGGAGTGAACGTCATGGCGTCGGTGTTTAGCGATTGAAGCGACGCGCTGGTCCGGGCTCATGACGGTCGTACTGGTCAGCGGTGCTTCGGGAAATGTCGGCCGCGAGGTTGTGCGAGCGTGCCTCGCCCGCGGGCTTCGGGTACGTGCTGCGGGCCGCGATCCGAATCACGCGCGGCCGGCGCTTACGGGTGACGTCGAGTGGACGGCACTCGACTACCGCGATCCGGCGACGTTCTCCGCCGCCGCGGAGGGGACGGACGCGCTCTTCTTGCTTCGGCCGCCGGCGATCGCGAACGTACGCGATACGCTGCTGCCCTTCGTCGACGAAGCCCGGCGACGCGGCGTTCGCCAGGTGGTTTTCCTTTCCGTCGCCGGCGCGGCGAACAACAAGCTCGTACCGCATCACGCGGTCGAGCAACATCTGTCGCGCGGAACCGGCTGGACGATCCTCCGTCCCGGGTTCTTCGCGCAGAACTTCGGAGACGCGTACCGCCGTGACATCGTCGAAGACTCGCGCGTCTACGTGCCGGCAGGTCGAGGCCGCGTGGCATTCATCGACGTGCGCGATCTGGCCGACGTCGCGGCCTCCGCCCTCGCCTCACCGGCTGAGCATGACGAGCGCGCGTACACGCTGACAGGCCCGGAGGCGATCGACTTCGCCACCGCAGCATCCCTGCTGACCGAAGCCCTCGGCCGTGACATCCGCTACGACCCGGCCGGCATCGTCGGATACGTCCGTCACCTGCGCCGGCGGAAAATGCCGTGGGCCCAAGTCGGCGTCCAGACGGTGCTGCACGCGGGGCTTCGGCTCGGGCAGGCTGAGCACGTCGACCCGACGCTGGCGCGCCTCCTCGGTCGGCGACCCCGCACACTTCGAGAGTACATCGGGGATCATCGCTCGCTTTGGAGCGGCAACGGCGACGACCCGGGAAAGACGGTGTCCTCCGGGAGCGGGGATGCGAGCGAAGCCTCATCGCGTGGGCGACGAGAAGGAACGTGAGCTCGGAGCCACCCGTCAGTGACACTTCCCGTCGTCGGCCGGTTCTATCTCGCACTGCGCGACGACGCTGTTTTGCTCTGACATAAACTGAAGCAAGCGATGCGAACCTGAGTGCGATCGGCCACGGCGGCGCTCGGGATTGCAAGTTTCAGAGTCAGCTGTCGTCGACACGAGCGATCTGACTGGGGGAGTCGTCGACAGCGGGCTGACGAAGGCGGACGCAGTGTCGCAGGTCGATGCGCCGGTTGCCGTTGCGGATGCGGGCTTCGATGCCGACGTGCCCGCGCCGGCGTGCGGAATTTCCGCGCCGCCTATCTCGCACGTCGAGCTGGAACACTCCTCGCACGCACCTCGCTCCATGAGACCGCGCCGAGCACCTCGAATCGCGTCCGTCGCGTTCGCACTCGCGACGACCACCTTCCTCGCGGGATGCGGCTCGGACGAGGCGGGCCAGACCGCCGAGCGCACGTCCACGCGCTCCCAGGCGCTCTCCGCGGCCACCGTCCCGGGCACGAGCCTACCGCCGAAGACGCTCTGCCTGACCTTCGACGACGGGCCCGGCTATGGCACGTCGGACATCTCGGCGTATCTCGCGGCGCTGGGGATCCCGGCGACGTTCTTCGTGAACGGCGCGTACATCGCCGCGACGACGCTTGCGAACGACAACGCCATCAAGCTCACGCCGAACGCCGCGGCCATCCTCGCTCAGGTCGTCGCTGACGGCCATCTCGTCGCCAACCACGGCACGACCCACCGCAGCCTTGCCCCCGTCCGCGCGAGCTTCGGCGCCGCGGAGGTGGTCCAGGAGCTTGCCGAGACCGACACGGACATCGCGCCTTACGTGCCCTCGAACCACTTCCTCTTCCGCGCGCCGTACGGCTTCTACGATGCCAACGTGTGGAGCGCTCTCGCGCCGTCGGCGATGAACAAGTACCTCGGGCCGATCGGCTGGGAGATCGGCGGGACAGCGTCGAACTACCCGGCGCAGGCCGCCGACTGGGCATGCTGGGTGAACGCTCTCCAGAGTGGTGGCGGTGGTCCCAACTTCGGCGCCAGCCCGCAGGAGTGCGGCGACGCATACCTCGCCGAGATCACGGCAAAGAGCCGCGGCATCGTCCTCATGCACGACTCCTCTCATACCGACAACGGCGGCACGACTTTCGCGCTCGTGCAGTACCTCGTGCCGATCCTGAAAAGCCGCGGCTATACGTTCGTCCGCGCCGACGCGGTGCCCGACATCGCCGCTCTGTTCCCACCGCCGCCGTGCGACGCGAGCTGCGCGACATGCAACGGACCGGGCCCCTCGAAGTGCACGAGCTGCAGCAGCGGCAGGTGGCTGTCCGGTAGCGGCTGCGCGAGCTGCGAAAGCTGCGACGACGGCAACCCCTGCACCACGGACACGTGCGACGCGACGAAGGGATGTAGTCACGGCGCGATCGATGGCTGCGCGCCGAGCGCTGCGCCGCCGGATGGGGCCACCGAAGATGCGGCGCCGCCCGAGCCTGCCGCGGCGCCCGTCGTCGTGACCTCAGGCGAGCCCACGTCGACGTCCCCCGCCCATGGGCCCGCGTGCAGCATCGCGCTCGCCGGCGGCGTGAGCACCCGCGATCACGACGGCGCGCTCGCGATGGCGGTCGGCGCACTCTCGGCCGCTGTCCTCCGGCGCCCGCGTCGGCGTGGGTAAGTCGTTCAGCCTCGGTTGCGCGCCGGTCGCCCCGCGAAGTCGAGGGCGACTGCCGGCAAAGCCGTCGCGGGAACGCGTCGTTTGCGCGCGTGAGCCAACGATTCGTCGACGAACGCGTGGGAGTTGCGGGGCGCGTGACTTGCAGCCGCCGCAGGCATCGTGCGTCCAACCATCGTCGGCGTTCTTCCGGTTCTGCTCGGGCTCACGTGCGCTGGGTTGGTGGTCTCGGGCTGTGGCGCTGCTCACGACGCGCTCACGGTCGCTGACGAAGCGCCTGCCTTGCCCGCGGAGAGCACCGCCACGGGAAGGGCTGACGGCGGGGTCGCGGACGGAGTCGGAACGAGCGTCGTCGACGGTGGCGATGGCGCCGATGGCGCCGACGCATTCGCGCGGCCGGTCGTCGCGCCGGACTCGTTTGCGTTGGCCGACGTCGACGTCGTCACCGTCATCCGCACCGACGTCGACCGGTTGCCCATCTCGCCGCTCATCTACGGCATCAACGGAAACGCCGCCGACAACCTCCCGGCGTGGCTGATGAAGGGCGTCTCGCTCGAGCGTCGCGGCGGCGACCGGGGCAACTCGTACAACTGGGAGACCAACGTATCGAACGGCTCGTCCAACAACGGCTTCACGAGCGACATGCTCCTCGCGGCAGGCATCCCGGATCCGAGCGCGCCAGCGGGTCAGGATCTGGCGAGGCTCGTGAAGAACCGCGCCGCGGGGCGCGCCACGATGGTGCCATTCGTGCTCGGTGACTACGTGTCCGGGCCGGTGTCGGGAAACATTCCCTACGATCAACCCGGCTTCGATCGCGCCCAGTATTTCGTGCGGGTGAAGCTCGTAAAGCCGACGGCGATCGCGAGCACACCCGATCTCGGCGACGGCGTCGTCTACACCGACGAGCACCTCGCGTTCATGCAGAGCAAGTTCGCGGACGACATCACCGCGCCCGGCCCGGGCAGGCTCATCGTCGGCATCGACAACGAGCCTGACCTGTACGACGTCAATTTCCCCATGCTTCAGGAGGGCACGGGCGGGCCGATCTTTGCGGCCAACGGCAAGCAGATCGGGACGCGCGTCACCGGGAGCGACTTCACCCAGCGTCTCATCACCTTCGCGACACGGGTGCGTCAGCTCGCCCCCGACGCGAAGATCGTCGGACCGAGCCACTACCACTTCGATGGCTTCACCATGTGGCACCAGCTCACGTCTCCGGTGTGGAGCGACAAGGGTTATTGGTACATGGACGATTTTCTCGCCGCGGTGCAGGCTGCGAGCAACGTGGCCGGAACGCGCCTCCTCGATACCTGGGATTTCCACTGGTACCCGCAGCCGCTGTTCGGCGGCACGTACGTGTGGAACCTGGACGACGGCCGCCGCCCCATGACGCCGGCGGAGATCGATGCCGTCGTGCAGGGGCCGCGCAGCTACTGGGACCCGACCTATGACGAGGTCTCGTGGATCACCGCCGCGCCGAACCTCGGCGCGCCGAGCGAGATCCTGACACGCGTGCGCGCGCACCTCGACGCCGGCTATCCGGGGACCAAGCTCGGCGTCAGCGAGTACTTTCCGGGCGGCCGGAACCACATTTCGAGCGGCCTTGCGACCGTCGACACGCTCGGTGTGTTCCAGCGCATGGGCGTGGACCTCGCTGCGATGTGGCCGGTCGGCGATGCGTCCGGATTGGCGTACGCGTTCGGCGGCATCGAGCTCGTACGCAACGCTGACGGCAACGGGCTTCGCTACGCGGACACCGCCGTCCGCGTCGAGCATCCCGAGGTCGTGGAGAGCTCGGTGTATGGCGGCTGCGACAGCCCGGACCGGGTCACCGTCCTCGTCGTCAACAAGACGAACGGGCCGCGCCGCTTCGGCCTGCGTGCGTACGACGCGGCGGCGCTCGGGCACGTCGACGTCTACCGGATCGACGCCGCGCACGCGAGCCCCTACCTCGCCCAGGCGGACGCGCTCACCAAGTACAACGCCTACGCGTACACCGCGCCCGCCATGAGCGCGGCGATGCTGGTGTTCCGGTCTCCGTGAGCGGCGGTGCGAGACCGACCTGACCGCGGTGGGCGCCCGGAAGGGAACGAACAGTCGGAACTAGCTGTCGAACGTGGCCGGCGAAGAGTTTCTCCACCTCACGAGCTTTGAGAGGGCTCACGAGCTTTGAGAGGGGCTCGTGAGGAGCCACGCGTCAGGCATCGTGCCTACGGAAGGTCCGTACCTTCCCGGCGACGACGACTCGGAACGGCGTCAGCTTGCGCTCAGCCTGCCTCCGGGTCGGGAACGGTATCGGCGGGGAAGAGGGCTCGGGTGCGCGCTCTGGATGCTACGGGGGTCGCCTCCAGCCAGGCGAGGCTCACCTCCCTCCCGCAAATGTGAATGAAGCGGTTCCAGTCATGCACGAAGATCCACTGCAAGAAGCACCCTACGGGTGTCGGCGGTAGCCGAGACTCCGCTTCTCGGTCGCCGGTGGCAGGGCCGGTGTC
>JAYTZB010000677.1:0-8311 GCA_043742085.1 Polyangiaceae bacterium | reverse complement strand
CTCCGCGCGAGCGACGATGAGGACCCGAATCGTCCGCAAGCCCGCGACATTGCTCGGCGGGCCGACCGTCAGGACCCGAATCGTGACCGCCGACCGCGGCACGGGGACCCGCGGGGATCAGGTCTTGGGGAAGGGCTCCCGGGTGGACTTGCGCGGGTTCGAGCGGTCGGTCCCGCGCGCGAACTCCTGGCGGGCGGAAGTGGTGACGAACGGGCCGCCATTCTCCTCGTCGACCTGCAGATTCTGGAGCTGGTCGCTCTGATCCTCCCCGCTGGTCATCGTCCGGACGGCCTCTTCGCCGAGCTCCTCACCGAGGTTGTCCTGGGTCCGTGAGCGGCGGAGGAAGGCGCGGCTGTCGTCGCGATCCTCGGCGCTCTCACGGCTCTTCGCGCGCAGATCCGCGGCGTACTTCGCGTCGAGATGCCCGGTTCCATCGCGCCGACGGACGGCGCTCGTGCTGGCGGCCCCGACGCTCCCGCTCTTCCCGGTCCGCTTGCCCGCGGGCGCCTTCGCCTTCGCGGGCGCCTTCGCCTTCGCGGGCGCCTTCGACTTCGCCGTCGCGGGCGACTTCGCGGCCTTCTTCGGCGACTTCGCGGCCTTCTTCTTCTTGGAGCTCATGGCGCCGATCCTACACCTGCGACTGCCGCCTGCGACGCTCGCGTGCGCGCCTCGCGTGCCTGCGCTCGACGATCGCGGACGGCAGGGCTATCGTCCGCCCGTCTGATGCCTCCGCCTGTCCCTCCCCCTCCCTCCGCCGCCGGGGCGCTCGAGGAAACGGGACCCGGACCGCTCCTTCCCCGCCGCTGGAGCCGCGCGCCGCTCACGCCGTTCTCGCGCCGCGGCGGCGCCCGTCTCCGTCGCTGGGCCGCTCGCGCTCTCCTGTTCGCGCCCACCCTCGGGATCGTCGCCGTCGACCTCTCGAAGCGCCACCCGCGCCTCTTCGCATTCGAAGGCCGCGACCTCCTCTTCTACGTCGGTAGCGTCGTCGTCGGCATGGTCCTCTGGACCTCGCTCGTCGGCGTCGCGACCCGTGCTCGAGGTCTCGCGCGCTGGCCGGTCCGCGTGCTGCTCGTCCTCGGCGCACTGCTGCTCGTGGGCGGGCAGATCTACACGTTCCAGCGCTACCAGGCGTACGTGAACCATCGCGCGGTGCTCGTCGGCACCTCGTTCCTCCCGAGCATCGGCCAGCAGCTCTGGTTCGATCGCTGGACCTTCCTGCGCGCGCTCCTGCCCTGCCTCCTCTTCGCGATCGCGGTGCCGCTCGCGGCGGTCAAGCTCGCCCCGATGCGCAAGCGCTCCCGAGGATGGCTCTGCCTCGACCTCGCGCTCGTCGCGGTCCTGCTCGGCGCGTTCATCTCACCGGAGCGCGGCGCCGAGCAGGGTCAGCCGCCGGACATCATGTACGTCGCGGCCATGGGTCAGCTCGCGCGCGCGCGCTGGGATCACAACGAGACCGTGGAGCGCGTCCACCCCGGACCGCGCTCGCCCGCGCCGGTGGCGGCGATGATCGCGAAGCCGTCGCGGAAACGCAACGTGGTGATGGTGATCACGGAGTCGGTGCGCGCGCAGAGCGTCTGCCTCGATTACTCCGAGACCTGCCGCTACACGCCGTTCTCCAACAAGGCCGTGCCGGACCGCATCGCGCTCACGCAGATGCGCGCGCTCGATTCCACCACCGCCATCTCGCTCGCCATCATGTGGAGCGGCCTGTTGCCGACGGAGACCCGCAAGGAGCTGCACACCGCGCCCATCCTCTGGGAATACGCGCACGCGGCGCAGCTCGAGAGCGCCTACTACACGTCGCAGAACCTTCTCTTCGGCAACTCTGGCACGTGGCTCGAGGGAACGCCGTGGACGCGCCATGTCAGCGCCACGATGATCGAGCCGGAGGCGACGTACGAGACCGGCGCCGACGACGGCAAGCTCGTCGACTACGCGCTGAAGGACATCGGCGCGCTGAAGGAGCCATACCTCGCGGTCGTGCACCTCTCGAACACGCACTTCCCCTACAAGATCGATCCCGACGACATGCCCTTCACGCCTCAGGAAGAGGCGACCGGCCCTGGCTACGAGAACGAGATCCTGAACCGCTACCAGGACTCGATCCATCTCCAGGACAAGGCGGTCGGCCGCTTCCTCGGCGAGATGAAGCAGCGCCCCGACGCCGACCGCACCGTCATCGTCTTCGTCTCCGATCATGGCGAGCAGATGCGCGAGAAGGGCGCCGTCGGGCACACCGGCACCCTCTTCGATCCCGAGATCCGGATCCCGTTCTGGGTCTCGGCGCCCAAGGGCACGCTCACCGACGAAGAGGAGGCGAGCCTCCGCGCTCTCCACACGACGCCCGTGACGTCGCTCGACGTGTTCCCGACCATGATGGATCTCCTCGGCCTGTGGGACGCCCCGCAGCTCGCGGCGTTCCGCGAGCGCATCCCCGGCCAGAGCTTGCTCCGCGGCGGGTCGACCCCCGACCGCTCGATCGTGCTCACCAACTGCAGCGAGCTCTGGGCGTGCGCCTTCAAGAACTGGGGCGGCATCCACGGCACGAAGAAGCTCATCGCGCACCAGGGGGACAACGCCTGGGGCTGCTACGACATCAAGACCGACCCCGAGGAGAACAAGCCGCTCGACGTGAGGGAGTGCGGCGATCTCCTCCCCATGACCGAGCGCGTCATGGGCGGCCGCCCGTTCTGAGCTGCTACGATCGACCGGTGATGCCCCGCAGCACGACGCGTCGTCCATCACGCGCATCACGCGCGCTGGCCCCCGTCGTGGCGACGGCAGCGGCGGCGACGATGATTGCAGGATGCACGTTTCTCATCGGGTTCGACGACGTGCCGGGGCCCAGCGACGCAAGCATCGACGGCCCGCCGATGATCAACGCGCCCGACGTCCGCGTGGACGCGCCGGCGCCGACCGACGCGCCCGCCGGGGATGCGGGCGTCGACGCGCGCGATGCCATCGCCAACCCCGACGCTTGCGCCAACTTCGCCGATGGAAAGTACTGCGGCGGCAACCAGATCCCGTGGCCCGTCGCCAACAAGGACGACCTCGTCACGTGCAAGAGCCGCATGGTCTCGAACGTCCGCTTCTGCGCGGACCTCGGCGGCTGCATTCGCATGCTGAACGGCTACCCGGACCAGTGTGACGAGTGCGCGAAGAAGGCCGACGGCCTCTACTGCGGACGCGACATGGGCGGCTGGGAGACCAAGAATTTCAATTCGCTCGTGCACTGTCAGAACAAGGCGGCCGTCACCGTGACCCCGTGCGGGGCCCAGGTCTGCACGTCGAACGGCGCCGCTTCGTCCTGCAAGTGAGCGCGATCGGGGCGAAATGAGGCTGTACATGCCTCGTTCCATGCGACCATGACGGACATGGAAGGCGAAGGCCGCGCGCCGAAGCCAACAGGCCCGCAGCCCCGTGCACGCGAGGACGCTCCGACGGCTCGCAACACCGGTCCTGGTGGCCCCGGTGGCCGCGCCACGCTCGAGTCGATCGACCTCGAGGACGTCGAGGCGGTGCCGTCGAGCGTCGACGACGTGAGCGACGGGATCGACATCGACGTCGAGCTCGACGAGGCCGCCGCCGAGCGCGGCTCGGTCGACAAGCTGCTTGCGATGACCGGCGAGAACTGGTCGATCGACGCCCAGCGCGAGAGCCTCAAGGAGGCGGCGAAGGACAAGAGCCCCACCGAGAAGGAGACCGAGAAGCGCGAGGAGGCCCGGCCCAACGCGAAGCCCTCGCTCTCCATCCCCACGCCGTACGACTTCGGCGGCAAGGACCTCGTCACCGACGTGCCGATGACCGGCGCGCCGCTCGGTCAAGCGCCACGATCGATCCCGCCGCCGCTCCCCGGAAAGACCGCGCCGCCCGGCGCGACGAGGCCGAGCGTGCCGCCACCGCCGCTACCCGCACGCGATCGTAGCGAAGACACGGGTGGCTCGTTGCGGCCGCCGGCCATGCCCACGAATCGTCCGCCGGCCATCGGTGCCATCGGTCCGCGGTCGGTGCCTCCGCCCGGAGGCCCCGCGAGCTCCGAGGGGAGCGCTGCCGCGAAATCCGTGGGACCGCCGAGCGGCTCCGGCGCCGCGTCGCGCAGGCCTCCGCCGTTGCCTCGGTCGGAGCAGACAGGCGGCAGCAAGGCGCCTCCCGTGCAGGTCGGGCAAGTCGGGCAGGCCGCGCAGGTCGCGCCTCCGTCGATTTCACACGAGGGCTCCGCGCTCGTCGAGCTGCTCACCGCGCGCGTCGAGCGACTCGAGGCCACCGAGGATACGGTCGGCCTCTCGCGCGCCTACGTCGAGCTCGCCATCGTCAACGAGACGCTGGCCGACGACGCCAAGGTCAACGCGGCGGCGGATGCCGCGCTCAAGGTCGATCAGGACATGGCGGCGGCCCACGCGATCCTGCGCCGGCGTCTCCATTCGCGCGCGCAGCTCGTGCCGATGCTGCGCCACCTCGACCGCGAGCTCACCGTGGCGTCGAGCGAGTCGGCCGCGGTGGAGCTGCTCGCCGAGAAAGGCCGACTCCTCGAGGCCGGTGATCGCGCCGACGACGCGCGCGAGGCCTGGGAGCTCGCGCTCGGCCGCGCTCCGCATCATGCGGCCGCGCTGAAGGGCCTCGAGGCGGATCTCGTACGCCGCGCCTTCGTCGAAGGCGCGGACGAGGACGCGTGGGAAGACCTCGTCGCGCACCTCGGGCGCATGTCCGACGCGTTCGCGTCGCAGCCGAACCTCGCGGGGTGGCTGCACGTCGAGCGCGCCCGGATCCTCGAGCTGCGGCTCGGGCGCGTCGACGCCGCCCGCGGCGCGTACGAGCGCGCGATCCGGCTCGACGGCGGTGTCGGACCCATCCGCGATGCGTTCACGATGCACGCCGCGGCGCATCACGATTCCGCGCGGCTCGCGGCGCTCCTCGCCGACGAGGCCCGCCTCGAGCAGACCTCGAGCCGCTGCGCGCGCCTCGAGCTCGACGCTGCGTGTATTACGCACACACTTCTCGGCGACGACGCTCGCGCCATCGATCTCCTCGAGCGCGCCGCGGCCCGCGCGCCCACCACGCCGTCCGTCGACCGACGCGTGCTCGACGATCTCGTGCGGCTCTACGAGTCGTCGACGCAGTGGCCCGAGGCGGCGCGGACCCGGCGTCTCCGCATCCGCTTCTTCACCGACGCGACGGCCCTCGTCTACGAGCTCCGCCGTCTCTCCAGCATCGAGGAGCGCCTCGGCAACATGGACGCGGCGATCGGCGACGTCGAGCGTGCGCTCGGCCTCGATCCCGACGACGCGACGCTGGTCGAGGAGCTCGATCGCCTGCTCAGCGCCGCCGGCAAGGACGACGAGCGCATCGCGCTCTGGCACAACGAGGCGCAGCGCGCCGAGGACAACACGAAGCGCGCGCGCTCGCTCGGTCGCGCGGCGCAGCTCGCCGAGAGCCTCGGTCGCCACGACGAGGCGCTGCGCCACCTGCGCGCGGCATGGGTCGCGGCGCCCGGCGACTCCGAGATCCTCGATCAGCTCTCGCGGCTCATGTCGCCAGCGCCGTCGGAGACCTTCGATCGCGAGGTGCGCGCGCTCATCGAGCTCTACGCCCAGGCCGCGCAGTCGACGCGCGATGACGGGCGGCGCGTCGCGTACCTCGAGAAGGTGGCGATGCTCTGGGAGGAGCTCGTCGGCGATCCGATGCGCGCGGCGCGGACCTACGAGGAGATCCTGCGCATCGAGCCGGGTCGTCGCGGAGCCATCCTGGGTCTCGAACGAACCGCCGGGCGCATCGGCGACGATCGGTCGCTCTCGAAGGCGCTCGTCGAAGAAGCGAAGCTCGCCGAGGACGGCGCCTCGGTGCTCGCGCTCCGCGTGCGCTCCGCGCAGGTGCTGGCACGCGTCGACCCTCCGCGCGCCGTCGCGCTCGTGCAGGAGGTCCTCACGCAGGATCCGCAGCACGTCGCAGCGCGTGCGCTCGAGACGCGTCTCCAGGAGGAAGCCGGTCGCTGGGAGCAGGCCGCCGCGTCGATCCGCGCGCGCATCGACATCGCCGTCACCACGCGCGACAAGGTGGCGTTGTGGCTCTCACTGGCGCACGTCCAGGATGCGCGCCTCCGCGATCCGAAGGCGGCCGTCGAGGCGCTCCAGGCGGCACGCACGGTGGATCCCATCCATCCCGTGCCCCCCGAGGAGATCGCGCGCGTCCTCGAGGCAGCCGGCGATGCGCGCGCGCTTCGCGTGGCCATCGAGCAGCTCGCGACCGACGCCATCACGCCGCAAGAGCGCGCGCGGCACCTCACGCACGCCGCGGAGATCGACGAGCTCCGCCTCGACGACGACGTGAGCGCAGCGACGCTCTACGCGCGCGCGCTCGCGGAGACGCCGGAAGACGAGATGATCGCGGATCGCCTGCTGCGCGTGCTCGCGCGGCGCGTGGTCACCACAGCGGGCGCCCCCGGGCCGAGCATGTTCGGAACGCCCGCGTGGGACGAGCTCCTCGCGCAGCTCGCGAAGCGCTCCGAGAAGGCCACCACCCCCGCGCAGGCCCAGTCGTTCGACTTCCAGCTCGCGTCGCTGCTGGTCGCCGCCAACGAGGACCCCGCCAGCCTCTCGCGCGCGCAGCGGATCCTCGAGAACATCACCGACACCGATACGCGGCACGTCGGCGCGCTCCGTCTGCTCGAGGCGATTGCCCGGCGCGGGACCGCGTATCCGCCGCTCGCTCGCCTCCTCAAGATGGCCGGCGACGGCTTCACCGACGTTCGCGCGCGGCTCGGTGCGCTCTGGGAGCTCGCCTCGCTCGAGGCCTGGCGGCTGTCGGCCGGCGAATCGGTTGCAACCTACACGCGAATCCTGGAGCTCGATCCCACCGATCCCTCCGGGCTCGAGGCCGCGGTGCGCCTCTCGCTGGGCGCCGCTCGAAAGGGCGATTCTTCCGCGCGCCGTGCCGCCATCGCCGCGCTCCGCTCGCTGTCGGCGCTCGCACAAGAGGAGGCGACGCGCCTCGCCACCGAGCTGCGCCTCGCGCTCCTGCTCGAGCAGCACGCGAACGAGACCAACGACCGCGAGGCCGCCGCCTCGTCCGCGCGTGAGGCGCTCGAGCGCCTCCGTGAAGCGCTCGCCCTCGACGGCCTCAGCGTCACCGCCGCCACGTCGCTCGCGCGGCTCGCGAATCGCCTCGGCGATGCCAGCGGCGCTGCCGCCGCCGCCATCTCGCTCGCCGAGCTCTCGGTGCAGCCGAAGGTGCGCGCGAAGTACCTGGTCGACGCCGCCAATCTCCTCCTCAGCGACGCGCCCGACGAGGCGCTCGGCCCGATGGGCGAGCGCACCGAGCGCGCCGCGCAGCTCCTCGAGAAGGCCCTCGACTCCGACGCCAACTCCACAGTCGCGGCCACGCGCCTCTCGCAGGTGCGCACCACGCAGCACCGCGGCGAGCGCCTCGTCGACGTGTTCCGCAACGCGCTCGCGAGCGCGACGGTCAAGGAGGCGGTGGTGCTCCTCGGCTCGGAGATCGCCCGCGTCGCGCGTGACGACATCGGCGACATCGGCGTGGCCATCGAGGCCATGCGGAAGGTGCGCGAGGCCGCACCCGACCACGTCCCTTCCCTGCTCACGCTCTCCGAGCTGTTCATCGCGCAGCGGGCCTGGCCCGAGGCGACCGAGACGCTCGAGGACGTCGTCGAGCGCGGCAAGGAGTCGGGACCGCGCATCACCGCGCTCTTCGCGCTGGCGAGCGTCTACGAGAAGATCCTCGCGCGCCCCAGCGACGCCGAGCGCGCGCTCAGGAAGGCGCTCGCCATCGAGCCCGAGAACCCGCGCGCCATCCGTGCGCTGATTCACCGGCTCGCTGCGAAGCAGAACGAGCCGGACGAGAACGGCGAGCCGCAGCAGAAGACGCCGGCGAAGCTCGAGATCGCGAGCCTCCTCGAGCGCCTCGCGGTGGTCGAGAAGGATCGTCACGTGAAGTGCGACATCCTCCTCGAGCTCGCCGACATCCGCATCGGCCTCAAGGACCTCAACCAGGCAGAGAAGGCCCTCGTCGATGCCGTGGCCGTCGCTCCCGATCATCCCCGCGCCTTCGCTCGATTGGGGCGATTCTTCCGTTCCGCGCAGGCACCGGGCGGCGTCGATGCCGTCTCGTATGCGCGTGCGCTCGCCGCGGTCATCGGACGAGGCCAGCAGCTCGGCAGCTCGGACGCGCGCTGGTTCGCGTCCCTCGGTCACATCGAGGTCGAGCAGCTCAATCGCCTTCGTGACGGCGTCACGCACCTTGCGCGGGCCGTCCAGATGGACCCCAAGCTCCACGAGTCGCGCTACGAGCTCGCCACCGC
>JAYTZB010000676.1:0-6261 GCA_043742085.1 Polyangiaceae bacterium | reverse complement strand
CCGAAGTGTGTACCTTGCATGTGCTTCTCGAAGATCTCCTTCAGCTTCGGGAGCAGCAGCTGCAGGGTCATGCGGTCGCCGGTCGCCGCGAGGTAGCGGTCGATGGCGTGGAAGAACCAGAGGGTGGCGTCGGCCGTGTGGTAGAGCCCCGCGACCTTGCCCTCGGGGAACATGTTGGGGATGAGGCCGTCCTTCACGTACTGCCCGAACGTGCGCAGGATGTAGCCCGCCTCCTGGTGGCGGCCCGTCGTGAGCGTCAGCCCCTCGAGGCTGATCATCGTGTCGCGCCCCCAGTCGGTGAACCAGTGATAGCCGGCGATCACGGTGCGCACCTCGTCGCCGGCCGCCTGCGCACGCGCGGCGTCCTCGACGCGGCTCGCCGGGGTGATGAGGAACTGATCGGCAGCGAGGACCAGCTCCTCCCCGATGCCGCCGCGCGCGCGCGGATCGGCGTCGACGAGCAGGCGACCACGACGCACCGCCTCGGCTTCGCTCGCGCGCAGTGGGTCGAGGGCGAGCAGCGCCTCCCACGATTCGGTGGAGGCGACGAGCGTGACGTCGCGGCCCTTGGCGAGATCCGCCCGGAAATAACCGGGGCTCCAGAGAGCGCCGACGTGGTCGTAGCCGCGGTCTCGCTCGATTCGATAGACGAGGTTGTGCACCTCGTGCCCGTCGATGGTGAACGCCGGCTGCTCACCGCAGATGCGGAGCCGCAGCGTGGGGTAAGGCGACGGCCCGCAGATCTCGTAACGTCCACCGGCGGCGTTGAGCGAGTAGTCGGCGGGGCTCGCGCCGGACACGACTCCCTCGTGAGGTCGGAAGGACACCGACGGTCGCAGCTTCAGGCGCAGCGTGCCCTCGCCTTCGAGCACGTGATACGAGACCTGCACCGTGTTCTGCATGTGGACGAGCGAGATCCGCTTCTCCAGCACGAAGCGATCCGCTCCGGTGCCGAGCTCGAAGCGCCAGACCGGCAGGCCGCTCTCGAGGCGGAACTCGCGCAGCACCGGGACGGCGTAGACCTCGAGCTTCGCGGCGCGTTCGTAACCGCCGAGCGAGATCACCGAGCCGTCGGGCAGGCGTACCTTCTCGAAGAGATGGTTGAGCATCATCGCGCGGCCGATCGGCGTGGGCAGCGCGGCGACCAGCAAGCCGTGAAAGCGTCGCGTGGGGACGCCGGCGACCGAGCCCGACGCATAGCCGCCACGGCCGTTCGTCACGATCCACTCGCGGGTGAGGAGCGGCTCCGGATCCTGATCACCGGACCAGCGCATGCTGCGAACGGGCATGACGTTCATCGGGCGGCCTCCTGCGGTACGAGCACCAGCGCGGATGGTCCGATCAGCCGCACGCGACAGTGGCTCTCGAGCGGAGGCGTACCGCTTCCCCCGTAGCGTGGATCCTCGGTCGACAGGGCGATGCTCCACTCCTTGCCCCAGGGCGCAGCGAGCAACGGCTCGGCGATCACGCCGAGGTCGAGATCGCCGCCGAGGTTCACGAGGAGCAGCCGATCCTCGCCGGTGCCCGTGGCGTAACGAAGGACGAAGGCCTCCGCGCCGAGCACCGAACCGTGCAGCGTGTCGTTGCGCTGGGCTGCGAAGGCAGGGTCCTCGCGGCGCAGACGAAGGAGGTCCTTCGTGAGGTCGTAAGCCTCGCGATGCGTCTCGCGCTCACCGAGATCGAGCTTGCTCGACGTGAACGCAGCGAGATCGTGCGGCGCGACGCGGAGCGCGCTCGTCTTCTCGTCGCGGAGGCTCGGAAACTGCTCGAGGAAGGTGCCACGGCCGGCCGCGACGAGCTCGGCGAGCTCCTTCTCGTGATCGGCGAAGTACAGGAACGGCGCCGACGCCGCGAACTCCTGACCCTGGAAGAGCATCGGGGTGCCCGGCGCGAGCAACAGCAACGCGGTGATGGCGCGGTTGGCGCCCGGGCTGGTCAGCTCGTGGAGCCGCTTGCCGCGCGCCGAGTTCGCCACCTGGTCGTGGTTCTGCGTGTAGAGGACGAAGCCCGGCGGCTCGATGTCGAGCGCAGGCATGCCGCGGCACTGCTTCTGCCACGGGTAGTACTGACCCTGGAAGAGGTAGCCCCACTTCACAGCGGAGAGCAGCTCCTGCGGCGTGCCGTGCGTGCTCGAATAGTAGGCCTCGCGGCGGCCCGTGAGCGCGACGCGGGCGCTGTGGTGGAAGTCGTCGTTCCACAGCGCATCGAGCCCGTAGCCACCGCGGTCGACAGGTCGGATCAGCTTCGTGTGCTGCGGCTCGTTCTCGGAGACGAGCACGATGCTGCGCTTGCCGGCTGCCGCTCGGGCTCTCTCCCCGATCTCCACGATCACGTGCCTGGGCGACGCGTCGTGGATGCTCTGCGTCGCGTCGAGGCGAAGGCCGTCGAAGTGGAACTCGTCGATCCAGTAGCCGGCGTTCTCCACGAAGTAGGCGCGGACTCCCGCTTCGGTCTCGAAGTCGAGCGCGTCGCCCCACTCGTTCTCGTACTTCTTGGTGAAGTAGTGATCCGAGAACTGCGTGAGGTAGTTCCCGCTCGGGCCGAGGTGGTTGTAGACCACATCCAGGATGACGCCCACGCCGAGGGCATGCGCGCGATCGACGAACGCGCGGAGGTCGTCGGGTCGACCGTAGAGATGGGTCGGCGCGTAGAGGTCGACGCCGTCGTAGCCCCAGCCGAAGCGGCCGGGGAACTCGGCGACGGGCATCATCTCGATGAGCGTGATGCCCAAGTCCCGCAGCTCCTCAAGCTCGCGCATCGCGCTCGCGAGGGTGCCCTCCTTCGTGAACGTGCCGACGTGCAGCTCGTAGACCACCTGGCCGCGGAGCTTCACGCCCGGCCATGCCTGATCGGTCCACGCGAACGATGACGGATCGACCACCTGCGAGGGTCCGTGCGGACCGTCGGGCTGGAAGCGCGATGCTGGGTCCGGAAAGAGCTTCGCGTCGCCGTCGAGACGGAGACGGTAGAGGGAGCCCGCGCCAACGCCGTCGCAGAGCCCCGCGAAGTGGCCGTCGGCGGAGCGCGTGAGCATGAGCGTTCGCGCCGGGGCGCCGCTGCTCTCGATCACCACCTCGACCTGCTTCCGCTTCGGCGCGAAGACGCGAAAATGGACGCCGCCGGATGCGAGCTCCGCCCCCATCGACAACCGGCGGTGAGGCGTTGGCATCCGATTTACGTACCGCTCCGGGGCGCTCGATTCACGTGTCGTTCGAACGCTGAGCAACCTTTCGCTCCGGCGCGAACGGCTCTGCGACGGTACGCGGCACGACGTGCGGCAGGGTCGTACGGCCGAGGTGCATCACGCCGCAGCAGGCGAGCGACGGCTAGGCGTTCGCGCTACCCTCGCGGGCGTCGCCGTGCCGAAGAAGTCGAAGCGAAAGACGAAGCACCTCGACCTGACGAAGCCGGTCGAGCATCCGCGGATTCCGTTCGGCGTCCTCTTCCGGATGTTCGTGCTCGGATCGATCGCGATCGTCGCATCGAGCTACGCGATCTACCGCCACTACTGCGTGACGCGGCCCTCGATGCTGATGCCGCGGCCCACCGCGACCGCGACCGCCGACGACGTGGAGTCGCTGCCGCCTGGCTTCGTGCCGGTGCCCGACCTCATCCCGCTGCCTGCGGCGTCGGCGACGGCGACGGCATCGGCGCCGTCCGTACCGGCACGCTGACCGCTGCCGCCGCGCGGAGGTCCGACGATGGCGTGAGCGAGCAGGCTGGCGGCGGCCGCGAGCAGCGCGCCCGGTGAGACGACGACCGCCCCGAGGCGCACCACCACCAGCGAGACCGCGAGCGCCGCGGGTCCGATGGGCGGCGCCGCGTTGCCTGATCCGAGGAGGACGTGCGCGACGTGACCGTGGGCCATCGCGCGGACGAGCACCACGTGCAACGCGAGCGTGACGAGCGCGAGCGCAGCCACCACGATCGCGCGGCGACGGGTCATGACGACCTCGCCGGCGGCGCGGTCGCAGCCGCGCGGAGCTCGCTCGGCTTCGGCGCCGTGAGCATGGCGAAGAGGATGGCGTCGCCGAGCGGCCCGCCGGTGGCGAACGTCCGCACTCCTCCTTCGTCGAACGGCGCGCCGAAGAGATGCGCCGTCGCGTAGAGGGAGGCGAAGGCGTCGCGATCGTCGTTGGCCCGGCTGGCGCCGATCGCGAAGCCGGTCGCCGACACGCCGAACCCGGCGACCACGGGTCCCGAGTCGATGTCGACGCGACCCGCGCACGACTCGCACGATGCGGGGTGCTCGAGGATCGCGCCGAAGCCGATAACCGTGCGAAAGAGCTCGCGATGGACCGCGCGATACAGCGACGCCGACAGCGCGTGATCGCTGAACGCCAGGAAATACGCGGCGAGCGCCGTGCCCGACCCGCGCCCCGGATCGCGCGGCGATGCGGTGCTCGCGTCGACCGCCTGCGCGAGGAGACCGCTGTCGAGCTGGATGGCATGGACGCGGATCGCCTCGAGGCCGCGTGCGAGCGCCGGCGAAGGCGCGGTGCGCATGGCCTTGGCGTGGAGCGCGAGCGCGCCGAGCGCGGCGGCGTTGTCGACCGGGTACGTCTCGTTGGGGTACGTCTCGACGAGGCCCGCGGGAGACGCCGCGATGCGCCGCGCGAGCGCCGCCACGATCGCGTCGTGACGCGCGTCGAAGCGCGTGACCGCGGGCGCGACGAGGCGGTGCAGCCCGAGCGCGAGCCCGGCATAGCCGAGATAGGCGACGTGCCCGCGGTCCCGCGAGGAGCCGGGCGGCGCATCGAGAGACGCGAGGGCATCGAACGACCAGGCGTCGCGATCGAAGACGCGCGCCGGAGGCGACAGCATCGCGTCGAGGCACTGCTCCATGCGCGCGATGCTCTCGTCGCGTCGGGCTCGGCCTGCGCTGCTGGTGCCATCGGTGGCGAGCGCGACCTGCCCGAAGCCCATCGCCGCCATCATGTACGTGCCGAAGAGCCACTCGCCGTCGAAGCGCGACGAGCCGGTCGCGAAGGCCGAAGGTGCGAGCTCGGTGCCGGTCCAGCGCGCCACCGACGACGCGAGCGCATCGACGTGCGCCGTCTCACCGTCGAAGTAGGCGGCGGCGTCGCGCTCGCAGACCCGGTGCGGGATGGTGCCGAGGCCCATCACGAACGCGAGCAGCGCGATCAAGGCGCGTGCCGAGCGAGCCGGACGATGCCGTTCCTTCATGAACATTCGACGTCCGAGGGGGCGCGATCGTGCCCCCACTCGACCGCGGCCGGCGACCGGTCGCCCGCGTCGCGCGACGCTTGGGCGGTCGACGCGTGGCGGCTCGGTGGTCGCTGCCTCCCAGGCCATGTGCTAAGCGGGCGTGGCCGTGAAGGAAGACAGCCTCGTCATCCACGAGATCTACGCGAGCATCCAGGGCGAATCGACGTTCGCCGGGCTGCCCTGCACGTTCGTGCGCACCACCGGCTGCAACCTGCGCTGCTCGTGGTGCGACACCACGCAAGCCTTCTACGGCGGCACGCGCATGAGCCGCGGCGACGTCCTGGCGAAGGCGCTCGCGACCGGCACCGAGCTCGTCGAGCTCACGGGTGGCGAGCCGCTCCTCCAGCCCGGCGTCTTCCCGCTCATGACCGAGCTCTGCGATGCCGGACGCACCGTCCTCGTCGAGACGAGCGGTGAGGCCGACGTCTCGCGCGTCGACCCGCGCGTCCACAAGATCATGGATCTCAAGGCGCCGGGATCCGGGGAATCTGCACGCAATCGGTGGACGAACCTCGACCACATCGGCAAGGGCGACGAGATCAAGTTCGTCCTCTCGAACCGCACCGACTACGAGTGGATGCGCGACGCCATCGGCGTGCGCGAGCTCTCACGACGCACCCCGAACCTCCTCGCGAGCACCGTCTTTGGGAAGCTCGCGACCAAGGAGCTCATCGGCTGGGTGCTCGAGGACAAGCTCCCGGTCCGCGTCCAGCTCCAGATGCACAAGTACGTGTGGGCGCCCGAGACTCAGGGCGTGTAGCAGTGGATCGTGTAGTTGCACTCGGTGACGGCGTAGCAAGCGACGCCCTTCATCGAGCACGTGCTGATGCTGGTGACCTCGATGTCGCCCGGCTGGCATGACGGCAGCGCCGTGCACGATGCTTCGTGATGCACGCACTGGATCGTCGAGCCGCAGACGGTGCGCGGATAGCAGGTGACACCGCTGCTCGGGCCGCCGTCGGGACAGGCCTTCACTTCGGTGTCATCCTTGTCGCAACGCGGGATGGCTCCGCACTGCGGACCGTTCCGATG
>JAYTZB010000675.1:0-4534 GCA_043742085.1 Polyangiaceae bacterium | reverse complement strand
CTCCGTGAAACGCCTCAGCCTCTCCGCTCTTCTCGGCTTTGCAGTCCTCGCCGCGTGCAGCTCGTCGAACAACGCGAAGCCAGCCGAGACCACGGCGGTCGCGCCCGATGCCGGACCCGGAGACGTCCCGCCCGCCGTGACCTGCCGAACGCCCGACGCCCTCCCGGCCGGCGCGTGGTTCACGGACATCACCGCCGACTCGGGCCTCGCCGACGTCGACGGCAACATCCGCATCGTGGCCGGTGACGTGGACGGCGACGGCCTCCCGGATCTCATCGTGCACAGCGTGCTCAGCGCACGCGACACCGCCGCGGCGCCCAAGAAGCGCCTCTTCCTCAACAAGGGTAACGGCCACTTCGAGGACGCCACCGCCGGCAGCGGGCTCCTCGATTCGCGCGACGGTCCGGCGACCGGACGCCTCGCGAACCTCGCCGTGCTGGCCGACGTCGACAACGACGGCGACCTCGACATCTTCAGCGGCACCTACGTCGACACCAACACCGACAAGACCGCCGCCGCGAAGGACCGCAGCGAGATCCTGCTCAACGACGGCACGGGCCACTTCACGTTCGCGCCGCGATCCGCGCCGTCGTCGAAGGTGCATCCCACGTCGTCGGCCGCGTTCAACGACTACGACCGCGACGGCCTCATCGACATCTTCGTCGGCACCTTCTACGACGGCGCAGAAGGCGGCGGCAGCTACCTCTACAAGGGTCGCGGCGACGGCACGTTCGCCGACATGAGCGACGCCTCCAAGGTGCTGCGTCCCGAGACCTTCGGCGATCTACCGAAGTTCCTCGCGGGCCAGAACCGCAAGCCCGCGTACGGCGTCACCGCATGCGACGTCGACGACGACGGCGATCCCGACTTCATCGTGAGCGGCTACGGCCGCAGCTGGAACGAGCTGTGGCGCAACGACAACGGCGTCTTCACCGAGATCGGCCAGGGCACCCCGGTCGCTGCCGACGACAACATGTCCTACAAGGACAACGAGTTCTATCGCTGCTGGTGCAGCAAGAACGCCGGCCAATGCACGCCGGAGGAGTCGATGCCCAAGATCGACTGCACCAACTACTCGTGGACGCCCGGCCAGGACGATGCGCCGCCGCGCCTCGCCGGCAACACGTTCACCACCGCGTGCGCCGATCTCGACAACGACGGCGATCTCGATCTGATCAACGCCGAGATCCACCACTGGCACATCGGTCAGTCGAGCGACTCCTCGCAGATCCTGCGCAACGATCTCGCCGGCGGCGTGCCGAGCTTCGTGCGCATCCCCAACGACGAAAAGAGCCTCCTCCAGGCTCACACCGCGTCGGACTGGAACGAGGGCAACATCACCGTGGGCGCCTTCGACCTCGACAACGATGGCAAGAAGGACATCTTCCTCACGTCGACCGACTACCCCGATACGTGGGGGCTCATCTATCACCAGAAGGGCGACGGCACGTTCGAGAACGTGACCGACACCGCGGGCGCGAAGGTCTATCACGCGGTCGCGTACACCACCGTCGACATCGACGGCGACGGCGACCTGGACCTCATCGTGATGACCAGCTCGGCGCGCTGCCAGGGCGACGCCAAGTGTCCGGCGAAGAACACGATGAAGGTGTTCCGCAACGACATCGGTCAGAAGAGCAATTTCGTGCAGCTCCGCCTCCACGGGCTCGGCCAGGGCTTCTCCAACGCGGCGGCGATCGGCGCGAAGGTCACCATCGTCACCGGCGGCGTTCGTCAGGTGCAGGAGGTGATCGGCGGGTACGGCCACTTCGGCGTGCAGCATGACACGAAGCTCACGTTCGGCCTCGGCGCCGCATGCGCGATCGATTCGATCGAGGTCCGCTGGCCCGACAAGAACGCCACCGTCCAGAAGTTCAGCGGCGTTGTGGCCAACCAGCTCGTCGACCTGAGCGAGGGCGACGAGAAGGTGAAGTACACCGCGCCCAGATAGGGCCTCCGCCGGGTGCTACGCTGCGTGGCGCATGCGGTCGTTCGACACCCTTCGAAGTCTCGCCGTCGTGGTCGCCGCGCTCGCGCTCGGCTCGTTCGGCGCGGTCTCCGCGCTCGGTGCGCTCGCCGCGCTCTCGGCCTGCGCCAGCAGTGACCCTGCCGCTCCGTCGCCGTCCGACGACGGGGGCTCCGATGCACCCTTCCTCGGTGAGACCTCGCCGCCCGACGGCGATGCCGACGTTCCGCTCGGCGACGTGTGCGGCGACGCGAAGGGCATCGAGAACGACGCGCCATGGCCGATGCTCGGCGGCTGTCCGAAGCGCGCGGGTGTCGCGTCCGGAGCCGGTCCGCAGAACGCCACGGTGAAGTGGTCGCTCACGCTCGCCGCGGGTGACAGCTCGCCCGCCATCGGCGCCGATCGCCTGCTCTGGGTCGGGACCACCAGCGGCGACGTCGTCGTCTTCTCGGCGGCCGGCGTGGTGCAGGCTTCGCTCCACACCGGCGGCGCCGTGAGGTCGTCGCCGGTACGCTCCGCCACCGGCCTCAGCGTGATCGGCAGCACCGATGGCACGCTCTACGGCGTCGATCGTCTGGGCGAGACCGCCGACGCCGGTGACGCGGACGCGGCCGCGGATGCCGGTGACGCGGCCGCGCCCGATGACGGCGGCAGCGAGGCCGGCGTCGTGCCGCGTCCGGCGCGCGCGGTCTTCCGTCTTCCGCTCTCGTCCATCCTCTCGTCGCCGGCCATCGGCGGCGACGGCACCATCTACGTCAGCACCACCGCGGGCAAGCTCGTCGCGGTCGCCGCCGATGGCAGCGCGGTGAAGTGGAGCGCGACCACCAACGACACGCTCGGCTCGTCGCCGTCCGTCGCGACCGACGGCACGATCTACGTCGGCAGCTCCGATCACAAGCTCTATGCGTTCACGCACGACGGCGCGACCAAGTGGGTCTTCGATGCGGGCGCCTCGATCAGCGGCTCGCCGGTGGTGGGCGGTGACGACACCATCTACGTCGGCGCCTCCGACGGGAAGCTCTACGCCGTGACGCCCGACGGCAAGCAGCGCTGGGTCTACGCCGCGGGCGGCGCCATCTCCGGCGCGCCATGCGTGCGCGCCGGCGTCGTCTACGTCGGCAGCGACGACAAGAAGATCCATGCGGTGGCGACGCCGACCGGCGCGGGCAGGTGGACGTTTGCCACGCTGGGCGCGGTCGCCACGCCCGTCGTCGGCGTCGACGGCACCGTCTACGCCGGCTCGGCCGACGGAAAGGTGTACGCCGTCTCGCCGACGGGCCTCCTCTTCTTTGCCGTCAACGCGAAGGGTCGCGTCCACAGCGCGCCGGCCATCGGCGACGACGGCACGCTCTACGTCACCACCGACACAGCGGTGGTGGCGATCGGACCGTGACCGGCCGCCCTCAGGTCAGCTCGCAGCTCGGTTCGCGGCTCACTTCGCGGAGTCGGTATGGCACTCGTGGCAGCCGAAGCCCTTGCCGGTCTTCATGTCGTACGGCTCTTCGCCGAGCATCTGCGCCATCATCGGCACCACCTTCGCGGACATGAACTTCACCGCGTCGGGTCGCTCCTTCATGAGCTTCTCGAAGCCGGCCTGGTCGTTGGGGACCTTGGGCATGATCTTCGGGTTGGGCATCTTGAAGGTGCCCTCCTTCGCGCCGTCGCCGTGACACGTGCCGCACGTGATGTTGCCGAAGCGCTTGCTGTCATAGGCGGCGAACTCCGCCTTCATCTTCGGCAGCACCGTCGTCTTCATGAAGTCGAGGCGCTGATCCTTGTTCATGTCCTTCCACGTGAGCGTGGTACCGGCGGCCGGGCTGGTCGTCGCGGGCGGCGGGTTCACGGGCGGCGTGTTGGTGGGCGATCCCGGCGCCGGCGTCGTCGCCTCGGGCATTCCACCACCGCACGAGACCGCGACGGGGAGCGCCGCAGCGAGGCCGAGCACCAGGAGACCAACGAGCTTGTTCGCGGAGATCATCGGCGCCACTTTCCATCGCGCGCGCCCCGCGGACAAGTATTTCCTCAGTGCAAGACGAAGTTGTTGAGCGCCTGCACCAGCACCCCGACGATGCTCTCGCCCGCGATGCCGCCTGCCGCAATGGCAACGATGTAGCGCTCGGCCCAGGCCTTGTTCACGCGCGTCGCGATCTCGCCGAAGACCGCGCCAGCGAACATCGCCAGCGGATAGAAGAAGGGGAGCACCATGCCGAGGCCGATACCGGTCGGTGACGGGATCCACTTCCGGTGCTTCTTCGGCGCGACGAGCTCGGCGATCGCGAGCACGGCGCCGATGAGGAGGCCCCAGCGGATCGCCGTCTGGGACATGGGATGGAGGTTGCCGAGCCCGTACTTGAAGACCTCCGCGACCGCCTTCCATTGCTGCGCGCCCGGAGCAGGGAAGGCCGGCGCCTTGGTGTCGGTGCCCGTGAGCACGCTCGCGTCGGGGACGAGCACGAAGTAGCAGAGCGTGGTCGCGATGGTGCCGGTGAGGATGCCCGCCGCCTGCGCGAGGAACTGCCGGCGCGGGTTGGCGCCCAGCAAGTAGCCACATTTCAGGTCGTTCAGGAG
>JAYTZB010000674.1:0-2186 GCA_043742085.1 Polyangiaceae bacterium | reverse complement strand
ATCGTCGAGTCGCTCCCCGGCTTTCTCCTCGGCTACGTCGGGCTCGCTGTCGTGCGCGCGCTCGGCGATCGCGCCATCGGCGATCACGCGACGTGGCTCACGGTGCTCGCCGTCGACAAGCACGCCGTCGACGTCCTCATGGCGATGGTGTCCGCCGGCATCGGCCTTCATCTCTCGCTGCGCACCATCCTCGGCTCGAGCGCGCGTGCCGTCGTGGTGGGAGGCGGTGCCTCGGCGTGGACCGCGCTCCTCACGCTCGCGATGATCACCGCGGCCGCGCGCGGCGCGTCGGCCGTTGCCGCGGCCATCGGTATCGGCGCCGTCGTCGTGAGCTTCGCGGCCCATCGCGCAGCGACGCGAGCCGAGGTGCGGATCGGCATCGTGCGCCGGCACTTCGAGCGCGGTGACCTCGTCACGATCGCCGAGGCGACCTCGCTCCTCGATGCGGTGGAGGGCGAAGGTCCGCTCGAGGATGCGTTCCTGCGGCGCCTCCTCGAGCAGCTCAGCCCGTCGATCGGCGAGCTGATTCCCGCGCGAACCAGCCCGCTCCCGCACGGTGAAGGCTGTCGCTGGGTCACGTACTGGGAGGGGAAATCCGGGTGGGCGCTCGTCGCGATCGTGCGCGAGTCGGGCTCGATGACGCCCATCCACGCGCATCCGCACCGTCTGCTCGGCAAGGCCATCGAGGGCGTCCTCGAGGAGATGCGTTTCCGCGAGCTCGAGAAGGGCGAGGTCGAGCTGGTCTCGCGTGAAGTGCTCGGCCACGAGCAGCTCGTCGAGACCGACGGCCTGAATACGCTGCACGTGGTCCGCGCCTACGGCGCAACGCCCGCCATCGACCTCCAGATGCGCGGCCCCGAGAGCGGTCTGCCGGGGCGCCGGCTGAAGCTGCGCACGCCCGTGGAGCTGACGTCGCTCGCCATCGGCTCGCACATCGCGGTGCTCGAGGAGATCGACGATCGCCCGGGCCACGGCGGCGAAGGTGCTTCGGTGGGACGGGTCGGCGCGCCGTGACGTGACGTACCGCGCGCTCGCCAACGCTTCGCCGGTGCCGGTGCGGCCGCCGCAGATCCTCGGGTTCGCGCTCTACCTGATCGGGACCGGCTGCCTGGCGCTCGGCGTCTCGCAGCTCGCGCGATTTGCAGAGAATCTACACGCGATTCCGTTCTCGCCGCTCTCGGTCTGGTCGTTCGTGATCGGCGAGGCGATGGTGCTCCTGGGGCTGGCGATCGCGTGGCGAGCGACCAAGGGTCACCAGCGGCGGCTGCTCGGAGTCGCGGCGACGCTCTGGCTCACGCTCTTCGTCGTCGAGATGCAGCGCGAGCGATACGTCCTGTACCTGCTCGCCCATGCGCCGGGCGCGCTCGGAGGCTCGCTTGCCGCGAGCATCGTGGGTCGCGCGATCGTCTTGCTCGTCGTCGCGCTCGTGGTGCACGCGAGCGGTCGCGCGTTCGCCTCGCGGACGTGGGCGACGACGCTCGGCGCTCTGCTGGTCGTCGCGGACGCATGGGCGGGAGCATGGCCGGTCCTCACGCACGTGAGACTCGAGAACCTCGCGGCGGGCCTCTTCCAGACGACACCGTCGATGGCGTTCGGGGGTATCGGTCTCCTGCTCATCGCAGGCGGGCTGTTTACGGCGGGACGTGACGTCCTCGGCGCCGTCACCATCGACCCCACGCCGGCGCTCCGCGCAGGGCTGCCGCTCTTCGCCGACGCGGCCGTGGCCATCGCTGGTCTCGCCGTCACGCATGCGGTGGCGCTCGCCGTGTCGAGCAAGCTAGGCGGCTCGATGCACGACAGCGACGACACGAGCACGCTCGGTGGCGAGATCGTGGCGTGGACGCTGATGATGGTGGCGATCCATCGGATGAAGCCGCTCACGGCGCGCGCGGAGGCCCTCGCTCTGGCGACCGCGTGTGCGTTCGTCGCGGTGACTGCGCTGCGCTACGTGCTGTGGTCCAACGGCGTGCTCGGTGCGGATGCCCACGGCTCGCTGCCCACGACGATCCGACCCGCGGCGGAGGTGGCGCGCTGGGTGCTCGTCATCGTGACGCTGTCCGCCGTGGCGAAGGCGCGCGCGCGGCACGTGCGGTCGTCGCTCTTCGTGGGCATGCTCGCCGCGAGCGCGGCAAGCTCCATGGTCGCGTCGTACGGTTCCGCCGACGGCGCGGGGCTCGTCGTGATCG
>JAYTZB010000673.1:0-2172 GCA_043742085.1 Polyangiaceae bacterium | reverse complement strand
GTCTTCGCGCGCGAGTGTGCGACCTGCCACCAGGGCGTAGCGGCGAGCGGGCCGCCCGTGCCTCTCGCGGCGGTGGGCACCGATCCCGCGGTCGGCACGAGCCCCGACCGAGGAACCGGCGGCTATCGCGTGCCATCGCTCCGCGCGGTCGGCGATCGAAGGCGCATGTTCGCGAGCGGGGCCATCGACGACCTCGACATGTTGCTCGCGCCGGACCGCGCAGTGCCCGGACATCGCTTCGGCCTCACCCTCGACGCCACGGATCGCACGGCGCTCCTCGTGTATCTGCGGGGGCTCTGAGAGCGCCGCGCAAACGCGCGTTTTGTCCTTGAAAAAGGTCGCTTACTGGGGAGTTTTCGCTAGTCTGCCGCGTCGTGAACGGCCCTTCGAACGACGTGGATTGGACGACCGAGCGGTGCCTCTCGCTCACGGACTTGCTCATCGACGGCAAGCTCCTCGAGCTCGCGACGTCCCGCGCACGTCAGTCCTTCGCGAAGCGTCTCGCGGCGCGCCTGAACGAGAACGACGAGCCCACCGAGCTTGCCGACTGGATCGTCGAGCAGCCCGAGGTCGTGGAGCTCCACGCCAGTGACGAGGAGCTGCAGGTTGCCATCGACGCCGTCGCCGACGACGACCTCGACGAGAAGGACGCCGAACCCGAAGCCGGAGCCGACGAAGCAGACGCAGCCGCGGACGAGAGCGGCGACCTCACCGACCTCGCCGACCTCGCCGACGAAGAAGCAGGCGAGGACGGCGCAGGCGGCTGAGGTGCCGCCGTCGAGTACGACGCGTATCCCCACGCGTATGACGAGGGCCGCTGAACGAAGCTGAACGAAAAAGGGAGCCTGCCTCGCGGCAGACTCCCTCTCCTCGTCCGCTCCTGATTCAGGAGTGGGCGACCGGTCCGAGACTCAGGTCGAGGTCTCCTCGAACTCCGCGTCGATCACGCCGCCGTCCTTCTTCTTGTCGCCGCCGCCGCTCGTCGGTCCGGCGCCGCCGCTGCCGTCGGGCCCGGGGCCGTTCGCTCCGCCGTCCCCGCCGCCAGGCGCAGCGTTCTGGTACATCGAGCCCGCGAGGCGGTGCGCTTCCTTCTCGAGCTTGTCGAGAGCGTCCTTCACGAGCGCGTCGTCCTGCTTCTCCACCGCGGAGCGGCCTTCCTTGATGAGGCCCTCGAGCGACGTGACGTCCGCCGCCTGGAGCTTCTCCTTGTTCTCGGACATCATCTTCTCGAGCGTGTAGCAGAGGCTATCGAGCTTGTTCCTGCGCTCGATCTCCTCGCGACGGACCTTGTCCTCCGCCTCGTGCTCGGACGCTTCCTTCACCATGCGCTCGATCTCGCCTTCGTTCAGGCCCGAGTTCGAGGTGACGGTGATCTTCTGATCCTTGCCGGTCGCCATGTCCTTGGCGTGGACGGAGAGAATGCCGTTCGCGTCGATGTCGAACGCGACCTCCACCTTCGGCACGCCACGCGGCGCCGGCATGATGCCGTCGAGGTGGAAGTTACCGAGCTTCCGGTTGTAGCGCGCCTCGGTGCGCTCGCCCTGGAGGACGACCACCTCGACCGACGGCTGGTTGTCCGTCGCCGTGGAGAAGATCTCCTTCTTCTGCGTGGGGATGGTGGTGTTGCGCGGGATCATGAACGTCATGACGCCGCCGAGCGTCTCGACACCGAGCGAGAGCGGCGTGACGTCGAGGAGGACCATGTCCTTGACGTCGCCCGAGAGGACGCCGGCCTGGACCGCGGCGCCGATGGCGACGACCTCGTCCGGGTTCACGCCCTGGTGCGGATCCTTGCCGAAGAACTTCTTCACCGTCTCCTTGACGAGCGGGATGCGCGTCGAGCCACCGACGAGGACGACCTCGGCGATGTCCTTGGCGGTCTTCTTCGCGTCCTGGAGCGCCTTCTTCACCGGCTCCATCGAGCGCTCGACGAGGGGCGCCATCATCTGCTCGAGCTTCGCGCGCGAGAGCTTCATGTCGAGGTGGACCGGGCCGCCGGGGCCGACCGTGATGAACGGCAGGTTGATCGACGTCTCCTGCGTGGACGAGAGCTCGATCTTCGCCTTCTCGCCGGCCTCCTTGAGGCGCTGGAGGGCCATCTTGTCCTTCGACAGATCGATGCCCTGGGACTTCTTGAACTCCGCGGCCATCCAATCGATGATCAGGTTGTCG
>JAYTZB010000672.1:0-3180 GCA_043742085.1 Polyangiaceae bacterium | reverse complement strand
GATGACGTGCGCGCGCTCCTTCGTTCCGGTGACCACGCCGGCGACGCGCGCGACCGGAGCGCGCAGGAGCTTGTAGAGCCGGCCCCACACGAGCTGCTCGGAGGCGCCCACCAGGATGGCGATGTCGAGACGGGCGGGCTTCGGCGCCGCGCCGGGCGAACGTTGCGCGGCAGTCTCCGTTCGCGCCGACACGACGACGCGCGGCTGAGCGCCGGCCTGATCGAGGTCGGGCGGGATCTCGGCAATGGAGAGCGCGCCCTGCGCGCTGAGGAGCGCGATGGGATGCGTGTCGTCGTCGACGATCAACGTGCGCGCCTCGGTGGTGCCGAGATCGGCGATGGTGCCGGCGCCGGGGGCGAAGAGCGAACGGCCGGCGGGCGCGAGGCCGAAGCGCAGCGCGTAGGTATGCGCGCTGCTCCCGGTGTCCGGCGTGATCACGACGTTCGCGCTGAGCACGTCGGAGCCGGGATCCATGCGCAGCTCGAGGGCGCCGGTCGCACGCTCCTCGCCGAGCTCGATCGGAAACGACGCGGCGAGCGTGAGCTTGTCGCGGAGCTGCACGTCGGCGCGTCGCATGACGAGCGGTCGCTCCACGCCGTCGACCACGAGCGACATCTCGAGATCGGCGCGGCTTCGACCGTCGGTGCTCGCGACACCGATGCGGCCCGACGTGGGGAAGATCGAGTACCGGGCGATGGCGCCGCCGAGCTCGGTCACCTCACCGGCGCGGGCCGCGGCGGGCACGGCGCGACGACCGCGCTGCGCGCCAAAGGCGAGCGCGAGCGCGATCAGCGCGGCGACGATGGCGACGCCGAAGACGTCCCGCGCGCTACGACCGTCCTCCACAGCGCCATCAGACCAAACATTGAGCGCGGCGGCGAGTACCTACGCGAGCAAGACGCTTGCGGCGCGCGGCCCGAGCAGCCTCGCCACCCGCTCAGCGCCTTCGATGGAGAGCGACACCTCGAGCGATGCTGGCCCTCCGAGCTCACGATCGAAGCCTTTTCCCCACTCCACGAGCACGATGGCGCCCTCGTCACGTCGCTCGGCGAGGCCGAGCCGCCGGATCTCGACCGCGGTCCTGGTCGCGTCGTCCTCGTCGCGCAATCGGTACAGATCGCAGTGCAGGAGCAGGCCGCGCGGCGTCTCGTACTCCTGGACGAGCGTGAACGTCGGGCTCGCGATGGCGATCTCGGTCGGCACGCCGAGCGCGCGCGCGATGGCGCGAGCGAGGAACGTCTTGCCCGCACCGAGGTCGCCGGAGAGGAGAACGAGATCGCCGTGCGCGAGCGACTCGCCGATGCGCGTCCCGAGGCGCGTCGTGTCCCGGCGCGTGGCGAGCCTCCGCTCGACGGGTGCATTTTGCACGTATCTGCCCTCCGTCCCCGTCCCGTTCCCGTCAGAACCGGAAGAGGCCGCGGAGCGTGCCGCCGCCGAGGATCAGCGTGCCGCTGCCGCCGAGCGCGGCCGCGAGATCACCGGCGATCTCCACCTGCACCTGCTCCGTGATCCCCCACGCGGCGAAGGCCGAGCCGTGGCTGAGGAAGCGCGCGGTCTTTTCGGCACCGATCGCAACGTGCGCTCCGAGGAGCACCTCGGGCCCGATGAACAGGCGGTATTGCGGGAGGATCGGGATGGCGTAGCGCCCGCCCGCCGAGATCTCGAGCGCGCGAGGACCGATGACCTGGCTCGTGAAGATGCCCCGCAGCTCGACGCCTGGCACTTGCTCGATCGCGTAGGCGAACACGCCGCCGATCGCCATCGCGTTGGAAGGGCCGCGCGCCTCGGCGGGTCGCTTCAGCGCATTCGTGAAGCCCACGGAGAGGCCGAGGGCCGCCGGACGGTTCTCGCCGTAGGCGTGCTTCACGACGGGCTTCTCGGGCTCGGGCGGAGGTGGTGGCGGCGGCGGAGGTGGTGGCGGCGCGACGGGCTTCGCCTTCGGCTTGCGCTTGTGCGGAGGCGCGCCCTCCCACGGGAGCTGAACGTTCTTGATGCCCTCGGGCCGGAGCAACAGCGCGAGCATCTCGGCGATCTGCGCCGGAGCCTCATCAGGGTCGATCTCGCGCGCGAGGGACTCGACGCGGCCGGTCTCGACCTGACAGACCTCGAGCTCGACGCGATAGCTCGTGTAGCCCTCCTCTTCCGTGCCGTCGGGCAGCTTCGCAGGCGGCGCGTCGTGGCGATCGAGGTGACCGGTCACGGTCCACTGCGATCCGGAGGCCTTACCGGCGGCGCGATACTCCGAGCTCGTGTCGGCGGTGCCGTCCTTCACGGCGGCCTCGGCGGAGAGCATCTCCTGGGCGTTGGGCGGGGTGTGGCCCTTCGCGATCGAAGCGTCGCGCGTCCACGTGCGTGCCTGCTCGAGCTCGGGCTTCACCACGCTCGGCGAGGCGGAGAACGGGAGCACCGCCACCTTGTCCGCGCGCGCCGCGAAGGCAAAGCAGAGGACGAAAACGAAGGCGGAGACGGCGGAGAGGAAGCGAAGCATGCCCGTGCGGCCGAACCTTAGCGCACACCGTCGGGGTTCACGAAGCGCGTCGGGTCTTCGCCATCAGATGGCGACCAGCTCGCCCGCGACCGGCACGACGCAACGGACGCCGGGAAGCGCCCGGGCCATCTGCTCGCCGAAGAGAAACCGGGCCCGCGCCACCGTCGACGCGAGCACGTGGGCGACGAGCGGATCGGAGAACACCGCCTCCGCGTGCGAGGGCAGGACGAGCCTGCTCTTGAGCGTTCGCGCCGCGATGACTGCGTCCTCAGGCGTCATCACGTGCAGATCGCCGCCGGCGAGACGAGTGCCGTCGCACGAGAGGATCGAGACGTCGGGCTGGAAGCGCTCCGCGATGGCAGGCAGCGCGGGGTGCAACCGAGAATCACCTGCAAAGTACACGGAAGTGCCACCGCCCTGCACGACATAGCCGATCTCGTAGATGTCGTGCAGGCCGGGGACCGCCGTGATCGTGACCTCCTTGATGGTGTGGACCTCCCACGGAGCGAGCACGAGGACCTCGCGATAGCCGAGGCCTCGCATGCGGACCGCAAGCTCGGTGGTCGCGACGATGACGCACGCGCGCTTGTCCATCTCGTCCATGGCGCGCGCGTCGGCGTGGTCCGCGTGATCGTGCGTGATCAGGATGACGTCCAGCCGCCCCACGTCGCGGGCGAGCACCGCCGGCGGGA
>JAYTZB010000671.1:0-8909 GCA_043742085.1 Polyangiaceae bacterium | reverse complement strand
CGCGCCTGGTGGTACATCGCGAGCTCCTTGAAGCCGCGGACCTCCACGGTGTTCTCGAGCTCCTTGTAGGCCTTCGCGGCGTCGTCCCAGTACTTCGGGGCGTCGGCCGGCGGCGAGCTCAGCGCCTTCATCTCGTTGGCGAAGCCCATGCCCTCGAGGGCGCGGCCCTTCACTTCTTGATCGGCGGTCGCGAGCGCGGAGCCCTTCACCTCGGTGAATGCGGCGAGCGCGGGATCGGCCTCGTGCTTGTCGAGGAGCAGCGATCCCTCGGCGAGGCGCGCGAGGATCGCGGCGCCGGTCTTCGGGAAGCGCGACTGGACCTCGCGGTACTTCTTGAGCGCGGCCTCGCGGCGGTCGTCGAAGGTCTTGAAGAGCGGCGTGGGCTCGACGACGGCCGGGGTCTCGGGGTCGTCCTTGGGCGGCTCGCCGATGCGTCCGCGCTCGTCGTCGACGGCGGCCGTGAGGAGCACCGAGGCCTCGACCTCGTGCTTGTGCTCGAAGTAGAGGAACCCGGCGATACCGAGCAGCGCGGCCGCGATGAGCGCGCCGACGATCTGCACCGTCTTCTGGTTCTCCTTCGCCCACTCGCTCAGCTTCGCGGTCTTCTCGATCAGCGGATCGGCATCGGCGGCGACGGCGATGTTGCGCTTCGGCTCGGCGCGCGTGCCGATCTTCGAGAGCTTCTTGGAAGCCGCGACCTCGAGGCCGCTCTTCTTCGTCTTCTTCTTGCCGGCATTCCGGCGCTCGGCGAGCTTGCGCTCTTCCTCGCGGGCGAGCGTCTCGCTCTGGTCGTCCTCGCCGAGGGCGGCGACGCGGCGCGCGATGGCTTCCGGGCTCGCGCTGTCGTCGGTGGCCGAGGCCTGCTCCTCCTCCGCGATCGGGGCGATCGGGGCGGTGTCGTCCTTCGGGGCCTTCGCCTCGTCCTCGGTGGTCTTTTCGTCGCTCACGGGCGCGACTCTAGTCGCGCTCGGGACGGCGCGTCAAAGCCCGCCGTCCGGGGCCTGCCACTCACGCGGCGCGGGAGGCGGGATCTCGTCGGCCAGCCGCACCAGCCAGAGCGCCGTGATGCCCGACGTGCTGGAGGCCTCGACGCGCGCTCGCGCCCCGACCGCCGGGAGCTCCGCCGTCCAGACCGCGCCGTGCTGGACGAGGCGAACCGGGGCGCCGTCGACCCTGGCCGTGACGGCGCCTTCTCCCCCTCCTGCCGCACCGAGAACGAGGAGCCGCGCGCCACCGGGCCCGGGCGGTAGCATCACCTCGACGTCGGCGTGCCAGACCGGCGGCGCGGCGGGCGCCCGCCATCCGCCGTTCGCGGGAACGAGGAGCCCTGCGTCGCGCGCCATCTCGATCGCCTCGGTCATCGCGTCGGGGACGCCCGCGAAGCGGCGCAGCGGCGGCAGGAGCGCGTCCTTGGCACCGAGCCGCAGCAGCGCGCGCGCCTCCTTCGGTCGCGCGTCGACGTAGCGCTCGCGGGCGAACGTGGCGAGCAGCGGCGCGACCGCCCTCGGATCGCCGAGCTCGCCGAGCGTCTCCGCGACGTAGGGACGGAGCCGTACGTCGTCGAGCGATCGCACGAGCGCCGGCGCGCCAGAGCGCGCGTGAATCGTCGAGAGCGCGGCGAGTAGCTCCCGAGCCTCCTCGAGATCGCCGGGCTCCTTCACGCCGGGCACGAAGGCCCCCTCCCAGCGCGCCACGAGCTCACCCTCCCCGCGCCCATCCCCCTGCTCCGCCAGCGCCAGCGCCGCCGCCAACCGGAACACCGCGCTCGGATCACGGAGCAACGCCGCCGCCATGTCCCCCATGGCCGTGGCCGTGGCCGTCCCCGTCCCCGGTCCTCCGTCTCTCTCCCCTGCCCCGAGCCGCACCAGCGCGAGGCCGCTCCATTTCTTCACGACGTCGTCCTCGTCCTTCGCCAGCGCGCGCCTGAGCGACGGCGCCATCGCGGGCGCCTTCAGCCGGAACGCGCAGCGCGCTGCCTCACGGCGGATGTCCACGCGTGCATCATCGAAGAGCGCCGCCACGTCCTCGGCGGCCTCGCGATCGCCCTGGAGCCCGCGACGAAGGGCCTCGGGCAGCGCGTTGGTCTCGAGCTTTCCGTTCTCGCGCTCGATGGCGGCGGTGAGCCTCCGTAGCTCCTTCACCCGCGCTGGGCGATCGACGATCGGGCGCATTTCCAGGGGATCGGTGCGCACGTCGAACAGCGTGCAGGATGCAATCTTCCGCACGCAAACCAGGCGCTCGTCGCCGCGCGCGACCAGCGTGTAGTCGTCGGTCTCGGCGTAGGCGAGGCCCTGGTCGACGGCGCCCCCGGTGCTGGTGGCGCCGGCCTTCGTGCTCGTGAGCAACGCACCGAGGTCGCGGCCGCGTACGCGTGCCGGCAGCGGCACGTCGAGCGCGGCGAGCGTGGTCGGCAAGAGATCGATGGTCTGCACCGGCACGCTCACCACGCCCGGCGCGACTCCCGGCGCGACCACCACCAGCGGTACCCGCACCTGCTCCTCGTAGACGGTGGTGCCGTGGTAGCGGCCGCCGTGATCGCCGAGCTCCTCGCCATGATCGGCGCTCACCACGATCACCGCGCCCGGGCGGCGCTTCTCCACCACCTCCACGATGTTGCCGACCTCGGCATCGGCGGCGGCGACCTCGCTGTCGTACGCGTCGACGGTGTCGTTCCCGGCACCGAACACGTGCTCGGGGTGCTTCACGTACGGCTCGTGCGGCTCGAACAGGTGCACCCAGAGGAACAGCGGCTTGTCGTGCGGCGCGCCGGCGACGTAGTCGGCGATCTGCTGGCGAAGGAGCTCGGGCGCGGTGAACTCCTCCTTGCGGTACTCGAAGCCGAGGCCCTCGGCCTTCATCCGCCGGAAGCGATGCTCGTCGATGAAGAACACCGCTGGCGGATAGAAGGCGGCGGTGCGGAAGCCGTACCGCCGCAGGTACCCGGCCCAGGTCTCGGAGTCGTCGCCCGCGCCCATGGTGAGGAGCGGACGCATGTACTTTCCCGTCATCATCGACGTCACCGAGTACGACGTGTGCGGCGTCGGGCAGTACGCGTGCTCGAAGCGGACGCCGCGGGCCGCGAGGCGATCGATGTTGGGCGTGGTCGCGCGGCCGTAGCCATAGGACGAGACGTGGTCGGCACGAAGCGCGTCGATGGTCACGACGACGATGTCCCGGCCGCTCCAGTCGAGCGAGCGAGCCGCGGTCCTGGGATGCATCACGGCGCCGGTCGTGGAGGCCTCCGCCGCGTCGTCCTCGAGCGCCGGCGGCGGCGCGATGCGAGACGCGAGGAGCACCGCGCGTCCGAGCACCGGCGCATGCTCGACGAGCACCCGGCGGAGGTTGTCGTCGCCGACGACGGCACGCGCCGATCGCGGCGTCCACACGACGGCAAGGAGCGCGACCGCCAGCGCGGCGTACCAGAACGGCCTGACCGCCCGGTCGCCGCGCACGAGGACGAACGTGGCGGCCCATCCCGCGAGCGCGCAGCCGAGGAGCAGCGCATGGAACGCCGGGTAGAGGCGCGGGAGCACGGTCACGTCGGCGATCCACGCACCCGCCCCGACGACCGCGCCGATCGCCGCGATTATGCGTGGTCGATGAAGCGGCGCGCGTCGCACCACCGCGACGACGGCCACCCCCGCGACGAGGCTGACGACGGCGACGAAGGGTACGCGCACCGCATGGCTCTCGAAGTGGCGGCCATTCGAAACGAGGACCGCCACTGTCGCCCCAATCAAGGACGCGACGGCGCCGACGGCGCGCTCGTTTGGCGCGGCGACGAGTCGGCCCAGCCCCACGGCGATCGCCGCGAACGGCAGCGCCGCGGCCACCGCGATGGGCGTCAGGTAGTAGCGGGCGTGCGCCATCTCCCAGGAGCCCGCGAACTGCGCGCGCCATCCCACGCCGACGACGACGTTCTCGAGCGCGAACATCACGATCCACATCGCGATGACGCCGCCCACGTCGGCGACGAAGTCGCGCAGGCCGTCGCTCCCGCGACCGCGCGTGCGCTCGTCCTCGCCCTCGCTTCCGCTGTCACCCGCGCTCATCCGGCTTCTTCTCGCACCGCGATGGCGTGCCCGAAGCGCGCGACGAGCGAGCCGAGCACACGATGCTCCTCGGCTGCGAGCGTCGGGTCCGCCTTCGCGATGGCCCGCGCATCCGCCTCGATGCGCTCGAGCCAGGGATACGTGGTCCCGGCGGTGAGGTAGAGCAGCTCGTCCTCGGCACCGTGCTGCCTCGTTCCGCCGAGGTCTCCTGGTCCGCGCAGCTCGAGGTCGGCGCGCGCCACCTCCTCGCCGGTCGACAGCTCGGTGAGCGCCGTGAGACGCGCCTTCGCGAAGCCCTCGAGCGGCTCGCCGTGCAGGAGGATGCACTGCCCGGGTCGCGCCCCGCGGCCCACGCGACCGCGCAGCTGATGGAGCTGCGCGAGGCCGAAGCGCTGCGCGTCCTCGACGACGATGAGCGTCGCCTCTGGCACGTCGACGCCGACCTCGACCACGGTCGTCCCCACGAGCACGTCGGCGGTGCCGCGACGGAACGCCTGCATGGTCTCGCGCTTCTCGATCGCCGACATGCCGCCGTGCAGGAGCACGACGCTACGCTTCGTGTCCGAGAGCGCGACGGCGAGGAGCTCGCGGCGCTCCACGGCGGTGGCCAGGGGATCGTCGTCGTCCTCGTCGTCAGGGTCCGCCTCGATGCGCGGGACGATCCAGAAGACGCGCTCCCCGCGCGCGCAGGCCTTCTCGACGCGGGCAATCACGCTCTCGATCTTCGATGCGCCGGCGAGCTCGGTGGCGACGGGCTCTCGGCCTGCGGGACGCTCGCGCAGCGTCGACGTCGCGAGCTCGCCGCGTAACGCGAGGGCCAGCGTGCGCGGGATGGGCGTCGCGCTCAGCGTGAGGAGATGCGGCCGCTGCGCCATCCCGCTTCCGCCCTTGCGCACCAGCGCCAGCCGCTGCGCCACGCCGAGCCGCTGCTGCTCGTCGACCACCACGAGGCCCAGCTTCGGTATGGAGACGTTCTCGCCGAGGAGCGCGTGCGTTCCGATCGCGACGTCCGCTTTGCCGGTACGGATCGCCTCCTCGGCGCTCCGTCGCGCAGCCGCGGGCGCGCCGGCGCCGACGAAGGCCACGCGGAGGCCGAGCGCGCGCTCGAGAGGCCGCACGGCATCGACGTACTGTTCGGCGAGCACGCTGGTCGGCGCGAGGATCGCCACCTGGAAGCCCGCCGCGACGCACTGCGCGGCGCTTGCCAGGGCCACCGCGGTCTTTCCGGTGCCTACGTCACCGAGCAGCAGCCGCCGCATGGGGCGTGGCTCCTCGAGATCCTTGCCGATCACGTCGATCGCCTCGCGCTGTCCCTTGGTGAACGTGAAGCCCAGCTCGCGTTCGAGCGCCCGGACCAGATCGGCGCGTCGCGGGAGCACCGGCGCGCCGCCGGTTCCCTGCTTCTGGTCCGCCGCGATGCGCTCCCACGCGCGTGTGAAGGCCTCGGTCCACGCGAGGCGCTCGACGAAGCCGCGCCGCGCAGCCTCGCTCGCGGGCAGGCACGTCGCGGCGTGGATCTCGAGCAGCACCGTCGCCACGTCGGGCATCGTCTCGCGCGCGGACACCCGGGCGGGCACGGGATCCGGCGCGACGCCGTCCGCGAGCGCATGCAGGATCGCCTTGCGCATCGTGACCTCGGGCGGTCCGAGGCGCGGGTAGCGAGCGCGCACGATGCGCGTCTCGGGCACGTCCGCGAAGAGCTCCGGATGCGCCATGCGCGCGGGCTTCCGCGGCTCGGCCTTGATGCGCCCGACGACGATGACCTTCGCACCCGGCCTGGCCGACGCGAGCACCCCGTGCGCCATGAAGAACCAAAACGCGTGCAGTGTGCACTTGGTGTCGTTCTCGTCCTGCAGCACGACGCGCACCGCACGGCGGCCGCGGATGGGAACGACGCCGGCGCTCTTCACGATCGCCGACACCACGACGCGCGCCGGGCGCAGCGCGCCGCCCGTGGCCTCGTAGGTGCCCCGCGCTGCCTCGACCGCGCTGGCGAGCGGTGTCGGCTCGCGAAGATCATCCCAGGCGGCAGGCGCGAGCCACACGAGGTCGGTCACCGTTCGCAGCCCGTGCTCGGCAAGCGCGATGCGCGCGGTCGGGCCGAACCCCGGCAGGCGATCGACGGGGTCGAACGGCGTGGCCTTCACCGGGGGCTTGGGCGGACGCGCCGCGCGCGCCTCGCGGGCCGCCGCCGCGCGCTCCATCTTCTTGAAGAGCGTGCACGCGCGCACGTAGCCCTCGACGCGCGCCACCGTCTTCGTGTCCTCGTGGGCGTTCTCGTTCGAGAGGCCGCCGAGGAGCTTCTCCCAGTCGGCGCGGCGCTCCTCGGGGACCGCGGGGCTCGCTTCCCTGCCCGCGATGACGAGCGCCTCGAGCTGCGCCGGCGTGCGGGACTCCGGCGCTACGAGCCAGGCCCGCGCCATCCGCAGGAGCGGCGCGAACGGCATCTACTTGAAGACGACCTCGAGGATCTCGAAGACGCGCTCTCCGGCGGGCGTACGGGTCTTGGCCTCGTCGCCGACCTCCTTACCGATCAGCGAGCGCGCGAGCGGGCTCGTGATGCTGATCGAGCCCGCGTTGATGTCGCACTCGTCGGCGCCGACGATGCGGTACGTGACCTCTTCTTCGGTCTCGGTGTTCATCAGCTTCACGGTCGCGCCGAACGCCACCTTGCTGGTGCCTTCGAGCTTGGCCGGATCGATGACCTCGGCACGGCCGATCTTGTCCTCGAGCTCCTTGATGCGCCCCTCGTTGAACCCGCCGCGCTCGCGCGCTGCGTGATACTCGGCGTTCTCCTTGAGATCGCCGTGCTCGCGCGCCACGCCGATCATCTTCGAGACGAGGTTTCGCTCCGTCGTCTTGCGATGATGCAGCTCGTCGCGGAGCTTCTGGGCACCTTCGGGCGTGATCGGATTCTTCTCGACGGCGGCCATGACCCGAAATCTCTAACCTCGACGCCGGCCGAAGGCGAGAGGAAGTCGCGCCGGCCGCCTACTCCGCGGGGTCGGTCTCGGCGATGGTGGGGGCGACGCGGACGGCGTTCGCGGTCCGGTCGACCTTGATCGAGAGCACGAACAGCGAGGTCTTGCCGTCGCCATTGAGGTCGCCGCGCGCGATGATCTCGGCGCTCTCGCCGTCCTTCGCGGCCTTGATCTCGTACTGATAATACTGAGGCACGCTGATCTCGAAGCGGAGCGGGGCCCACGGCTTCCAGTCCGCGGCGCTCGTCTGGTACTTGACGCCCTTCGGCACGGTCTTCGGCACGGGGCCATAGGACACGAGCTTCTTCCTCGCGTTGACGCGCGGCTTCTGGTCGGGCGCCCCGTCACCTTCCCACTCGGTGACGATGTCCTTGGCGATCTGACCGAGCGAATTCCGCGCCTCGGCGGCCTTCGCGTTGGCGATGTAGCGGCGGAGCCCGTAGATCGCGAGCCCGGTGGCCATCCCGAGATCGCGGGCTTGCTGCACCGGTGGCTCACGGAGCTCGAAGGCGCCGGAGAGGTGTCGACCGTCGCGCTTCACCGAGACGCCATTCGTGAGACGCGCGAGCGCAGCGGCCTCGTCGGGCTTCACGTTGGTGGCGGGCAACATCATTTTCACGGCGGCGGGCGAGAGCTCGCGCTCGATCTTCAGCGCGAGCTCTTCGTCGGGCACGTCGGCCTCGACTCCGATGCGGAAGCGAGCGTCGGTGGCGGTGAGCGATCCGGTCATCGGCGAGGCGTTGTCGAAGATCTTCGCCGTCCACGCCACGTACTCGCCGTCGCCGAGCGTGACGGTGGCTAGGCTGGCGCCACTGCCTGTGGCTCGGAGCGCGCGCTCGACGAGCGCCCTCGGGCCGCTGAGGAGGACCCCGTCCGCGGTGAGCGCACCGACGCCGTGTGCGTCCCACGCCTCGGTGGCGCCGCGCATCGTGATCGGCTTCGACTCCGGCATGGCGCCCTTCAAGCAGGCGCCGACCCAACCCGACGCGGCCGGATCCATGCGCAGGGCCACGAGCGAAGCGTCTTCTTCGAAGCCGATCGCGACCTCCTTCACGTTCGCGATCGCATCGTCGAGGCACTTCAACTGTGGCGGCGTCGCCCAGAGGCCCGCGAGGCCGATCACGCTCCTTGTCACCTCGCCAATCACGGTCGTTCGCATGAGGCCTTCGACGTCGGCGTAGACGACCACCTTCGGGTCCTCGAACGGCCAGGCCTTCTTCAGCGAGGCGGAGGCGCCGCGCCGCCGGCCGCTCGGCGGCTGGGCGCCGGCGATGGACGACGAAGCCGCCGGGGCCGAAGGACCGACGACGGCGATGCTCGGCGCGGCCGGAGCCGGACCCCCGCCGCACGCCGCGAGGGCGACACACGCCGCGAACGACCAGACCGGGACCATCGAGGCCTTGCGATGCGCCATGATCGCGCGAGCGTACCTCACTCGTGCTACGTGGCAGCGCGTGACCATCGTCGGAGAGCGTCCCGAGACCGGCGTACGGATCGCGATCGAGCGACCGCGCACCGATGGCCCCCCGTGGAGCTACGGCGGCACCGCCGCGCTTCCAGACGCGATTTTCCCGGTCCGCGTGACGGTCTCGGAGATCGGCGACGTCGACGTCGTGCTCTCCCCCGCCAGCGAGCCTGCGCCGGAGAGCGGCGTCCTGCCGCCACCTGACCTCGCCGAGAAGATCCGGCTCATCGTCCGGACGGTGTTTCGCCAGGCGAAGTCCGACGGTGAGCCCCCGGCGTTCCGCATCGTGCGCTGGCGCGCCGACCGCTGAATGGTGTAGACGGAGGGCCGATGACGCGCTTCGTGACCTGCCGAGCCCGGGTGGCGGCTGCCGGCTTTTTGGCCTGCACGGCGCTCTCCTCCCTTGCGGGC
>JAYTZB010000670.1:0-4272 GCA_043742085.1 Polyangiaceae bacterium | reverse complement strand
TGCCCGAGCGCGCGGGATAGCAGCACCGGAAAGTCGCGCACGTACGTCGCGTATTCGTGGCGGAAGTGGACGAGCAGCTGAGCCCGCGAGAGCCCGGGCCGCGTGAAGGACGACCAGGCCCAGTGGTTCTTCTGGTCCATGATCGCGAGGAGACGTTCGACCGTGGGGTGGGCTAGCTGGATCACCTTCGGATCGTGGCACTCGGCCTGGCTCCCGTCACGTTTTCGGCTCAGTGGACCAGCGCCGTCGCCGCGGCGATCGCCCACGTCATGTAGAGCCCCACGATCCCCGCGAGAAACACCGGCACCGCGGCCTTGCCGAAGAACCCTGCGGCCGACGTCTGCCACGCCGAGCCTTCGAAGCGGCGAACGTAGGCGGCGCGCGCCGAGCGGCGGAGGCGGTCCTCGCCGGCGCCTTCGACGCCGAAGGACGGAAGCTCCCGCAACGCGGCGAGCAGCGGATCGGCCGGGGGTTCGATGGGGCGGTCGATAGGGCGGTCGCTCATGTGCTCTCTCCACGCTTGGCAGGTCGCCCGGCGGCGATCGCATTCTGCTTCTTGTCGATGGTCGCCATCGTCTCCGCGAGCTGGGCGCGCGCGCGGCTGAGGCGCTGCCTCAACGTATCGTAGGAGAGCCCGAGGACCTTCGCGACCTCCTCCTGCTCCATGCCTTCGACGCCGACCAGGAGGAGCACCTCCCGGGCTGCGACGGGCAGGCTCTGCATCGCGGCCTCGAGCAGCGCGATGGCGCGGGCGCGCTCGTGGTGCGTCTCGGGGGTCGGCTCGCTCGTGGCTGCGCTCATCGCCTCGAGGCCGAAGGTCACGATCCGGCTGAGGTCCAGCATCGCCCAGCGCCGATGGCTCATGAACGCATTGCGCGCGATGGTGAAGAGGAAGGGCGCCAGCGTGGTGTCCTCGCGCAGGCTGGGCGCGGCCTTCGCCAGCTTGATCCACGTCTCCTGCGCCAGGTCCTCGGCGGTATCGCGCCTGCCGCTGAGGCGGAGGAGGAACGAGAACACCCGCGGATGGTATGTAGAATACACGTGATCGAACGCGGTGGCGTCGCCTCGTCGGAGGCGATCGACGAGCTCGCGGTCGGGTGCTTCGTCGGTCACGTCCACGAGAACGCCTGACGCGCGGGGCTGTGACAAGGAAAATGAACCGAAAAAGGCTTGTCACAACGCGCCCGGAGCGGCGTTCATGACGGCATGTGGACGTTGATACGTAACGGCGGCGTGATTCCGATGTTGTTCATCCTGGTCTTCGGGCTGCTCGGGCTCGCGGCCTCGTTCTACTTCGCGGTGCGTGCCGAGCGGCGCTCGCTCGGCTTCATCAAGAGCATGATGCTCGCGGTGCTGTTCGCGACGCTCGCGGCGACGGCTGCCGACCTCGGCGCGACGCTCTACGCGGCGAGCCACGCCTGGGAGCAGCCCGGGGAAGGTCAACCGCTCCAAGCGGCGCACATGATCGTCGAGGGCTTTGCCGAGTCGACGAGCCCGGGCATCCTCGGCTTCTCGTTCCTCGCGGTGACGGCGATGCTCACCGCGGTGGGCCGGCGGCGCCTCGACGAGCGCTCCGAGGCCCGCTAGCGACAGTGCTACGCTCGCGCGCGATGGTGTCGCGAGTGATCGAGCGATGGTGAAGAGGGCGCGAACCGAGCGACGGGAAGCGGCGCGCGATGCCGCAAAGATGGCGCGCTCACGAATGAAGCTCGCTGCGCTCGAGCCCGGCGGCGCCTCCGACCGGCCGATCGAGGTCACGAGCGCATCGATCATCGAGCCGCACGCCTCGAGCATGCCGTGCGCCGCATGCGGAGCGCAGGGGCTCCGCGTCGAGGAGCACATCGCGGTCACGCTGAAGGGCGATGGCGGCGGGGCCGAGCGCAGGCTGCGTGTGGTCCACGTGACGTGCCCGCGCTGCGGCACGCGCCGCGAGGTCTTCTTCCGCATCGGCACGGTGCTCCCGAGCTAGGCGCGCGCGGCGGTCGCAGCCCACGCAGGGGTGGTGCCTCGCCGTGGCGGCCGCAACCGTCAGGACCCGAATCGTCGGCGCCCGTGGGCCCGGGGGGCGCGCCCTGGCCCGGGCGACTGTCAGGACCCGAATCGTCGCTGGGGCGGCGACGGTGGCGTCCGGTCACGGGAAGGCGAGGGTGGCGTCGGCGCCGGCGTCCGAGGTCTTGGCATCGATGATCTGGAGGAGCTGCTTCCGTCGCGCGCGGACTCCGCCGAGCGCCTTCGTGGACAGCAAGGGGACGCCTGGCGTCTCCTCGCCGAACGCGCGTTCGAGCGCGTCGTCGTCGAGCGACTTCAAGCGCGCGACGAAGCTGCGCGAAAACTTGTCGACGCCCTCGAGGAGCCTCGTGTTGCGCTGGAGGCCTTCGGCGGGCGGCACCTCGAAGAATGCGCCGTCGTTGTCGATGAAGAGGAGCGTGCCGCTCGCCTTGTCGAGGCCGACGTTGCCGCCGCTCCACCGATCCCAGTTGGCAGTGACGAAGTCGAACGCGACCAGCGTGCTGATCTGGCGCGCGAGATTTTCCTGGTCGGCGGGGATGCTCTCGCCCTTGCGCAGCCATTGCTTCCACTGAGTCGCGAGCGGCGCCTGCTCGAGCGCGAGGAACGAGAGCCCGTCGATCCACGGCACGAGCGCGCCCTTCACGACTCCTTCGTGCGCGAGCAGCTCGTCGGCGCCCCTGGCGCCCGCGAACGCCGCCGCGTCGAACGATCGGAAGAACGCGCGCGGCACGTTGTCGAGCCCGAGCGCGACGCCCAACCTGCGCGCCGCGATCTCTCCCTTGTACCGAAGAGGCCCGCGCCGCGACGCCGGCTTCCACGCCGCCTTCCTGCCGGTGCTCAGCTCGATCTTGAAGACCACCGAGGTGTGCCCGATGCCCTTCACCGCCCTCGGAAGCCCGTCCAGGTACGCCGCATCATCGCTCCCCGCGTCCGCGTCCGCGTCCGCGTCCGCGCTCGCATCAGCGCTCGCATCAGCGCCCGCGCTCGCATCAGCGCCCGCGCTCGCGTCGGCGCCCGCATCGACGGGCGCGGGCGGACGCGCACACGCTGCGATCGCGAGGAGGACCCCGAAGCTAAGCCGCCGAAACACGCTCGACGAACGCCTTGATACGCGCGCCGATCAGCTCGGGCTGCTCGATCGGCGCAACGTGCGTACCGGCCGGCACGACGAGCAGCTCGGCGCCGGGGATCTGCTCCGCCATCCACTGCGAGAGCGAGCCTGGCGTGAACGTGTCCTTCTCGCCGGCGATGATCAGCACGGGCACGTCGATCTGCGCGAGGTACTCCTCGGCGCTGTGGTCGCCGGCGGCGCGCAGCATCTTCAGGAACATCGCAAAGTCCACGTGGGTCATGTGCTTCAGGTACGGCAGCATGTCCTCGCGCCGGACGTTGTCCGGGTCGACGTCGCCCGCGAGCATCGCCGCGCGGAACGCCATCTCGGGGGGAATCCGAGACCAGATCGCGCGCACGAGATCGGGCTGCTTGTCGACCACGCTCATCAGCTTCGGCAGGATGGCGTCGAGGATCGGCATGCCTCGGAACGACTGCGTGACCTTGCCGTAGCTCCCGCACAGGAGAACGATCCCCTTCACATGCTCGGGGAAGAGCCGCCACTCCTCGAGGCACACCTGCGTGCCCATCGAGTGCCCGAGCAGGACGCACGGCGGGTCTCCGACGTGCTCGCGCACGGCATGGAGATCGCGGGCGTGCTGGGCGATGTCGATCTTCGTCGGATCGACGGGCGCGCCGCTGCGCCCATGACCGCGGTAGTGCCAATGGGCGACGTCGCAGAGCTCCGCGAGGTCATTCCACAAGTACTTCCAGATGAAGCCGTCGCAGAGAATGCCGTCACAGAAGAACGCGCGCATGCGCGTGCTCCTGGCGCCTTCGGCGGCGGCCTCGTTCCGACAAGGCATCGTACGGAGGAAGAGGCGGGTGCCGTCCTCCGCCGCGACGGTCTCGTGAGTCTCCGCAGGATCGCGCGCGCCGCCCGAAGGCGGCGCGATCGAAGGCGGTCGTGCGCTCACAGGACGTCGCTCCCCAGGTCAGACGAGCCGCTCAGGCCTCGTCGTCGTCGTCGCCGCCGTCAACCTCGTTGACGCTCGGGAGCTTCTTGATCTCCAGGCGGGAGATCTTCCACGCGCGCTGGACGACCCAGGACAGTGAGCGATCGAGGCGAGCAGCCTCTTCCTTGATCTCCTGGAGCATCGACTCGGGGAAGTAGAGACTCTGCTTCCTCTTGTCGGTCTTGGAGCTCTCGGT
>JAYTZB010000669.1:0-2269 GCA_043742085.1 Polyangiaceae bacterium | reverse complement strand
GGCCGATGCTCGCTACAACGGGCAGCCCGGCTCGTTCTACGACTTCGCGGTGCTGCGCATCATCGGCGTCGACGCATCGACGCCCACCATCCCGCTCGTCACCGCGCCCGACGGTCTCGCGGCCGGCACCAATGTCCTCAGCGTCGGCTACGGACGCACCACGCTCATCGCCAGCGGAACGCCGGCCATGGACAACACCGTCCGACGGCGCGTCGCGAAGCAGCTCTCGCAGGTCACGAGCAGCCTCATCTCCTTCGACATGCAGACCGACGGCATCTGCCAGGGCGACAGCGGCGGCCCCGTCCTCGTCACGGTCGGCGGCGTGGAGAAGGTCGCGGGCATCCACTCCTACGTGCAAGGCGACTGCAACGGCACCGGAGTGAGCGCGCGCGTCACCTTCGATCTGCCCTTCATCAACGGCGAGCTCGCCAAGGCGCCGCCCGCCAAGGACTGCGCGCTCTGCGGAAAGATCGCCAACTCCGGCAACGGCACGTGCGCCGAGCTCACGAAGAGCTGCCTCACCGACAAGGACTGCAACGGCTACTACCAGTGCCTGCAGAAGAACCCGTCGAACGTCTGCCTGCTCATGTTTCCCAAGGCGGAGGGCCCCTTCAATGCGGCGGCCAACTGCCAGTGCACCCGCGCTTGCGCCACCGAGTGCAAGGCCGACGCGGCGTGCGCCGGCGCTCCGAAGTGCGGCTACAGGTTCCCCGCCGGAACCTGTGCAACATGCATGGAATCGGCGTGCTGCGACGAGGCGCTCGCCTGCGCCGCGGATGGCACCTGCTACGTGTGCCTCAAGACCGCCGACAAGGCTGCCGAGTGCGCGACCAACGCTGCGCGCCAGAAGATGGCGACGTGCGTGGCGTCGAAGTGCAGCGCGCAGTGTGCCGGAGCGGGCCCCGGCACCGGCGCCGCTCCTGCGCCTGGCGATCCGGGAGCGGATCCGGACGGCGGCGACGCAACGCCCGTGTCCGGCGCTGCGCCCAGCACCACCACCACCACGTCGGGCTGCGCCGTGGCCTCCCCATCCCCTCCGTCGTCGGTCTCCGCGCGTGATTCGCGCACGAGCGCCGCGGGCTATGCGCTCCTCGGCCTGGCCGTCGCGCTCGTCTCCGCGCGACGCCGCAGACGCCGCGCTCGCTGAGCTACGCGAGCGGGAGGCGGATCTCGAAGCGCGCCCCCGAGACGCTCTCGACGTGGGCGATGCGGCCGCCGTGGGCCTCGATGAACGTCCGCGCGGTCACGAGACCGAGGCCGATGCCCATCGGCTTCGTGCTGTGCAGCGGCTCGAAGAGGTGGCCCCGCACCTGCGCGCTGATGCCGGGCCCCTCGTCGGAGACCACCACCACCACCTGATCGGCCTCGCTGTGCACGGCGACGGTGAGCTTGCCGCCCTCGGGCATGGCCTCGATGGCGTTCCGCACCAGGTTGAAGATCGCGCCGTGGATCTGATTGGCGTCGATCCGGAGGAGCGGCAGGTCGGGCTGGATGTGACGCTCGACGTCGATGCCGTCCGGTACCGAGCCCGAGAGGAGGACGCGGTCGACGACCTCCGCGACCGATGCAGGATGGCGATCGGGCGTCCGCACGCGGGCGTAGTCGAGGAGGCCCGTGATGATCACGTTCGCGTGCCGGACCTCGTCGTGGATGATGCGGATCGCGTCCTCGACGTTCGAGTGCTGCCCCGGCGACACGTGGCGCTTCAGCACGTACGTCGCGTTCATGATCGCCGCGAGCGGGTTGCGGATCTGATGCGCCACGCCGCCTGCGAGCTGTCCCAGCACCGCGAGCCGCTCCTTGCGCACCAGGCTCTCCTGCGCCTCGGCGAGCTCGGCGGTGCGCAGCTCGACGCGTCGCTCGAGCTCGTCGTTGGTGACGCGCAGCGCTTCTTCGGCGCGCTTTCGCGTGGTGATGTCGCGCGCGATGCCGGTGGTGCCGATGACCTCGCCCTGATCGCCGATGATGCGCGTCTTGAACGTCTCGATCCACAGCGTCGCGCCCGTGGCATCGACGAGCGGCTCCTCGACGCGTTTGTGCAGCCCGGATTGCATGATCTCGTCGTCGTCGGCGCGGTAGCGCACCGCGAGATCCCGAGGCCAGATGTCGAGGTCCGTGAGCCCGAGGAGGTCCTCGGGGCGCTTCTTGCCGGCGGCGGTCGCGAGCGGCGTGTTGACGGCGAGGAAGCGACCGTCGCGATCCTTCAGCCATGCGATGTCGGGGATGTTGTCGAGGATGGCGCGCTTCTGGCGCTCGCCTTCGAAGAGCA
>JAYTZB010000668.1:0-2436 GCA_043742085.1 Polyangiaceae bacterium | reverse complement strand
CTCCTGGCGCTTGGGAAGGACCTGTCCGCGGAGCTCGCCGACGTGCTCGGCGATCGCGGCGTGATGCTCTATCCGTCGTTCCCGCGCGTCGCGCCGCGGCATCGCACGCCGCTCCTCGCGCCGTTCCAGTTCGCGTACACGGCGATCTTCAACGTGATGGAGATGCCCGCCACGCAGGTCCCGCTCGGCCTGGACGCTCGAGGTCTGCCTCTCGGCGTCCAGGTGGTCGCGCCGCGTCACCAGGATCATCTGAGCATCGCCGTCGCGATGGCGCTCGAGACGTCCTTCGGCGGCTGGGTGCCTCCGAAGCGCTTCGCGTGAAGTGCTCGCTGTTCAGAAGGTGACCTTCGCGTCGAGGCCCGCGTTCCACGCGATGTACGTGTCGGCCTTGACGAAGTTCTTGCCCGGCTCGGTGTTGGAGCAATACGTCGTGCCCGCAAAGCCCGCGGCGCTGGCGCTCAGGCATCCCGCGATCGGGTTGTTGATCGCGGCCTCGAAGGACGGACCGACCGAGAGGAACTTCGCGACGCGATAGTCGACGCCGATGCCGAGCGGGATCGAGACCGCGTGATGATCGAGCGACCAGTCCGCCTGGACGTTGCCGCCGTTCGAGGTGGCGATGCCCTTCTTGAATGACTGCGTGTCGCGCTGGTACGAGACGCCCGCGCTGACCCACGGGTCGAGGTACTTCGAGACGCTCTCCGAGAAGACCGCCGGATAGAAGCGCACGTACGCGCCGGCGTCCCAGCCCGATCGCGAGAGGCCCGTCGAGCCGTCGCTGAGGTTCGAGCCGGACGCGCTGCGAAAGCCGCCGCGGAGACCCGCGCTGAGGAACGGAACGAAGCGGTAGCCGACCGAAGCCTGACCGACGAAGCCGTAGCCCCACGGCGACGCGCCCTGCATCAGCGCGCCGGGATCGCCCGCGAACTTCACGCCGTTGGACGGTGCGTACTTGACCGGTGAGTCGGAGGGCGCGCCTCCGAACGAAGGGCGGAGCATCAGCTCGAAGCCCTTCAGGCCAGCGGTGGGGTTCTCGCTCCTGGGCTGCTCGGCGCCGGGCTCGCCGGCGAGCGCGATCGTCGGAACGAGCAGGGTGGAGGAAGCGAAGAGCGTGGCGAGGACGAGGCGATGGGAAAGACGCATGACGACACCTGGGTGAAGGTCCACGCCGGAGGCGCGGGCGAAGCTCGATGGCGCCGTGCACCGTGCACGACGACAGCCGCGCCCCATCCATGATCCGGACCAGCGCCGAGAGGCGCGTGCAACGCGTCGCACACGGCCGCCGTGAAACCGTGTTTCACGCGTGAACGTCGGTGTTTCACGGCGCGAACCGCGCTGCGCAGGAGCGCGACGCGGGGCGACCGCCGATCACCCCTGCGGACGGGGGTTCACTACGTGTGTGTGTGCCCGTTCACGTCGCTCGGACCTCGCTCAGACCTCGAGAGAGGTTCCCGGCGCCGGCGCATGGACGTTGTCGAAGCCCTGGGCCTTCAGCTTCTCCTTCAGCACCGCCTGCGCCTTCGGCTCGCCGTGCACCATGGCTACGTGCTTCAGGGGCCCGCGCGCCTTCATGTCCACGGCGTACTCGACGAGATCCTTCTGATCGGCGTGCGCCGAGAAGCCGTTGAGCACGGCGACCTCGGCGCGAAGATCACGCTCCACCCCGAAGATCTTCACGCGCTTTCGTCGCTCGACGATCCGGCGACCGAGCGTGTGCTGCGCCTGGAAACCAACGATGCAGACGGTGTTCTTGTCGTCTTCGATGGTCGCCTTCAGGTGGTGGACGACGCGACCCGCTTCGCACATCCCGCTCGCCGAGATGATGATCGACGGCTCGCTCGACATGTCGAGCGCCTTCGAGTCCTCCTTGTCGGTGACGTACGAGAGCTCCGCGAAGTCGAAGGGCGAGTCGTTCTGCCGGATGAGGTCGCGCGTCTCGGCGTCGTAGCACTCGGGATGGAGCTTGAAGATGTCGGTGATCTTCACGGTGAGGGGCGAGTCGACGTAGACCGGCATGGGGGGCATGCGGCCCTGCTTTCGCAGCGCGCGTATCGCGTAGAGGATCTCCTGCGCGCGTTCGAGCGCGAACGAAGGAATGATGACCTTGCCGCCGCGCTTGTACGTGCGTTCGAGCACGTCGCCGAGCTCGTCCTCCATGGCGGCGATCGGCTTGTGGAGGCGATCGCCGTAGGTGCTCTCCGTGACGAGCACGTCGGCGCCGTCGATGACCTCCGGATCCTTGAGGATAGGCATGTGCTTGCGCCCGAGATCGCCGGTGAACACGATGCGCTTCCGCTTCCCCTCGTCATCGACGTCGATGGCGGTGACCGCGCTGCCGAGCACGTGACCCGCATCGTGGAACGTGATGCTGATGCCCGGCGCGATGGTCATCGTGCGGTGATAAGGCACGGCGATCATCTGCTGGAGCACGCGAAC
>JAYTZB010000667.1:0-2570 GCA_043742085.1 Polyangiaceae bacterium | reverse complement strand
CGCGCCGCCACCATGGGCAGCGTGTTCTGGCTCGGCGGTCTGCTCGCCATCGCGCGCCTCGATTCGAGCGCGCCGGACATGTGGTCGCGCTCGTCGGTCATCGACGAGATCGCCATCCGCGAGACGCTGAAGGAGCTCAAGGAGCGCGACTACATCCTCACGCTGCCCGACAGCACGTTCCCCGACGACGAGGAGTTCGCCTTCAAGCACAACCTCGAGCGCGAGACGCTGCTCAAGCTCCTGCCGAAGGGCCAGGCGCGCCGCTTCCACAAGGCCATTGCCGACTGGCTGTCGTTCAAGCAGCACGTGCGGACGCATGAAGAATACATGGGTCAGCTCGCTCGCCATCAGGAGCAAGCAGGGCTCGTGGTGCAGGCGGCGGCGACGTTCCTCGATGCCGCGCACCTCGCGCGCGAGCGCTACGCGAACTCGAAGGCCTCCGAGTACTACGTGAAGGGCCTCGGCCTCCTTCGAGACGGCGCCGAGGGCTCCACCGAGCAGCAGCTCCGCGCGCTCCATCACTACGGCGACGTGCTCCAGGTGCTCGGCAAGAACGACGAGGCGCTCGACGCCTTCAACGAGATGCTGGTGCGCGCGTATCGCCTGAACTTGAAGTCCAAGGGCGGCGCGGCGCACGCGCGCATCGGTCGCCTCTATCGCGATACCGGACGTCTCGACGATGCGCAGCAGCACCTCGACTCGGCGCTCGTCCTCTTCGAGGACTCCAACGACGAGCGTGGCATCGCCTCGACCGTCGACGACATGGGCAAGCTGTACTGGCTCCGGGGCAACTACCCGAAGGCGCTCGAGGCCACGCAGCGCTCGCTCACCATGCGGCGCAAGCTCGGCGATCGTCGCTCGATCGCGCTCTCGCTCAACAACCTCGGCCTCGTCTACCAGGACTCGGGTCAGTTCAAGCTCGCGCTCGATGCGTTCGAGCAGGCGCTGCGTATCCGCCGCGAGATCGGCGACCTCGTCGGCGTCTCGATCTCGCTGAACAACCTCGGCACCGTCGCCCAGGATCAGCGCGACGACACGCAGGCGCTCACGCTGTTCCTCGAGGCTCACGAGGTGGCGAAGGAGACCGGCGATCGCAACCGCCTCGCGCTCGTCCTCACCAACCTCGGCGAGACCTACAACCGGCTCGGCGACCCCGCCAAGGCCGTGCATCACCTGAAGCAGGCCGAGGAGATCGCCGACGAGCTCGGCGACAAGATGGGCCTCGCCGAAGCGGTGCGCGGCCTCGGCAAGGCCTACCTCGCGCAGCGCGAGTACACGCGGGCGCGCGAGTGCACCGCGCGCGCCGTCGAGATCTTCCGCGAGGTGCAGAGCAAGGTGCAGCTCGGCGTCGCCCTCCGCTCGCTCGGCGAGGTCATGGCCGCGGGCAGCGCCGGCGGCGACGACCTCCTGACCGCGCGCGCGCACCTCTTGCAGTCGATCTGGATCTTCGAGGAGATCGGCAATGACGTGGAGCTCGCGAGGAGCTGCCGCGTCTATGCCGCGCTCCTCCGCGCATCGCCCGACGTGGTGGCGGATCCCGCGGCCATGGAAGAGGCCGACCTCTTCGCCAAGCGGGCCGAGGAGATCTTCGCGCGCTTGAAGATCAGCTCCTATGGCCTCGACGCCGACGTGTTCTTCGGCACGCGCTGAAGGGCGAGCGCGCTCACTTCAGCCCGCACGTCTGCGCCTGGCGGTTCACGTCGTAGATCTTGTGCGACAGGCTCTGTCCGGACTTCTCGACGGCCTTGGTGAGCTGCTTGCCTGCGAAGCCGGCGTCGACGAAGAGGCCGACGGTGCCGGTGAACGTCATGTCGATGTTGGCGCAGGGCTGAGCCGCGATTCCGCCCTGTGACTTCACGATGGTGGTCGACGTGTTCGAGAAGTAGGTGCCGGCGACGAAGAGGCTGTCGATGCCGACGCCCAGCTCCACTTTGGGAAGCGTGGCGACGAAGCCGAACGCCGAGGGCCCGACGGTGAGCGTGCCCTTGTCGTCGGCGTAGGTGGTGTCGCCGTTGCCGGTGGCGTTGGAGTCGCCGCCGTCGCCCGTGACCTGCACGCCGCCGTTACTCATGTAATGTACATGCACCTTGCCGGTGGTCGTCGAGTTCTTGCCGGTCGCGCCCACGATGACCGCGAAGTCGGTCTTCACCTTGAGGACCATCGGGATGTCGCCCACGAGGAACGCCTGCTTGTACGAGACCCCGGGAAATACGAGCTTGTTGTAGCCCACGGAGTTCTCGCTGATGCCGACCTCCCACGTGAGATCGGCGTCGCCGGTGGCGTGGACCTCGAAGGCCTCGGGGTCGGTGACGCGGTTCTGCACCGATGCGCTGAACGCGGTCTGGAGGTCGTTCAGCGTGCCCACCGCATGCAGCTTCGCGAAGAGGCCGCCGGTGTCGCGGCTGATGGTGATGTCGTACTGGAGCGCGTTCGCGCCGCCGCTGATGTGCTTCTCGACCTGCCACCCGTCCTTGGCGAGGCCCTTGAGGCTGTCGAGCAGGCTCTTGCCGAGGCCTTGCGGGCGGAGGCCGAGGGGATGGCTCTGCGGAGTAGCGGCACCGGCCATCGCA
>JAYTZB010000666.1:0-5983 GCA_043742085.1 Polyangiaceae bacterium | reverse complement strand
AGAGACGCGAGCCGTTCGCCACCGTCTCGGCGGTGCGGATCAGCGCCACGAGGCGCGCGGCGACGTCGGCAGGACGGGCGAGCGTCGCGCGGTCGGCGTCGGGCATCGCGTCGGCGTGCATCCTCGTGTCCATCTCGCCGGGATCGACGGCGAGGAAGCGCACCGGATCGAGCTCGGCAGCGAGCGAGCGCGCGAGGTGATCCTGCGCAGCCTTCGAGATGCCGTACGCGCCCCATCCCGCGTACGCGCTGACCGCCGCGTCCGAGCTGACGAACACGACGAGGCCTCGCTGGCGGAGGACCATGGGCCCAGCGAGCGCCTTGGTGAGGCGGAACGGACCGACGAGGTTCACGGCGAGCACGCGCTCGAGGTCCTCGCAGTCGGTATCGAGGAGCAGCGGCATCGGCAGCCGGCCGAGCGTGCTCGCAGCATGCACGACGACGTCGATGGTGCCGACCAGCGCTCCCGCTGCGCCGGCGATGCGATGCACGGCCTCCTTCGCTCCCACGTCGAACGCGAGCCCGTGCGCCTCGCCGCCTCGGCCCGCCGTCGCGGCATCGTCCTTCACCACGCGCACCGCGTCGTCGAGATCACGCGCGTTCCTCGCGATCATCACCACGCGCGCGCCTTCGCGTGCCAGCAAGCGCGAGAGCTCGAGCCCCAGGCCTCGGCTCGCCCCCGTCACCAGAATGCCCGTGTTGCGGATCTCCATCGCGACCTCCATGTCCTCAGCATGGCTCGGCCATTCTCTTGCGATGGCACCCGTGACAAACCATTGGAGCGCTGCTACCTCGTTGGCATGGACGACGTGGCGACGCGGCTCGGCAACAACATGCGCGGGCTCCGCGAGGGTCGCGCGCTGACCCAGGCGCAGATGGCGAAGGTGGCCGGGCTGCCACGCGCCACGTGGGCGAACCTCGAGTCGGGCGCGGCGAACCCCACGCTCGCGGTGCTCGATCGCGTGGCGACGGCGTTCCAGGTGACCATCGAAGAGCTCATCGCTGCGCCGCGCTCGGAGGCGCGGCACTACCCCAAGGCTTCGCTGCCGCTGAAGTCTCGCGGCGCGGTGTGGATCCGAAAGCTCTTGCCGGACCCCATCCCGGGCATGGAGCTCGATCGCCTCGAGCTCCCGCCGCGCGCCAAGATGACCGGCGTTCCTCACACGCCCGGCACGCGCGAGTACCTCACCTGCGAGAGCGGAGAGATCGTCCTCGTCGCCTCGGGCGAGGAGTATCGGCTCCTTGCGGGCGACGTGGTCGCCTTTCGCGGCGACCAGCGGCACTCGTACGTGAACCCGGGCCCGCGACCAGCGGTGGCCTACAGCGTCGTGGTCATCGCGCGCCGCTGACGCCGGGCAGCCGGAGCCGGAGCTCTACGAAGCGCGACGCGCCGTGCCGCGGCGATCGCGCGTGAACGCGGAGGTCAGTGCCTCGGCGAGCTCGTCGACCTCGCCCGGTCCGCCACGTCGCTCGGTGCTGCGACGATCGCCGTAGGCAGCGCGCAGCTCGGCGACGTTCTGCGCCTTCCAGCCCGAGCGCCGGTGCATCAGCTCGTGCGTGCCGCAGAGGGTGACGCAGGGCTCACCGGCGAGATCGACCTCGACGAGGCCGCGCGCGTCGGACATGCCGCAGACCGCGCACGGTCCCTTCGCGACGGCCGCCCCCGTGCCTACGCCCTTGCTCACCATCGCGCGTCCACGCTGCTTCCGCATCATGCGTGGAAAATCGCCGACCCGTGACGAGCGGGCCAAGTTTCCGTCGCCTCGGACTGGGTGTATACCGGGAGCATGGCGACTTATCTCGTGACCGGCGGCGCAGGCTTCATCGGGTCGTCGATCGCCGAGGCGCTCCTCGCCAAGGGCGAGCGGGTGCGCATCATCGATGACTTCTCGACCGGCCGGCGGAGCAACGTCGAGGCGCTGAAGGGCGACGTCGAGGTCATCGAGGGATCGATCGTCGACCCGGAGACCGTGACGCGCGCGATGAAGGGCGTAGAGATCGTCTTCCACGAAGCGGCCATCCCGTCGGTGGCGCGCTCGGTGGAGAACCCGCAGCTCTCGATGAGCGTCGGCGTCATGGGGACCACCATCGTGCTCGAGGCCGCGCGCCACGCGAAGGTCCGCCGCCTGGTGTTCGCCGCCAGCTCGTCGGCGTACGGGGACACGCCCACACTGCCCAAGATCGAGACGATGACGCCGGCGCCGCTCTCGCCCTACGCGGTGTCGAAGCTCACCTGCGAGAACCTGCTGCGCGTCTTCGCCAGGCTCCACGGCATCGAGACGTTGAGCCTTCGCTACTTCAACGTGTTCGGTCCGCGTCAGGATCCCACGAGCCAGTACGCGGCGGTCATCCCGAACTTCATCACCGCCGCGCTGAAGCACACGCGACCGACCGTCTACGGTGACGGCGAGCAGACCCGCGATTTTTGCTTCATCGAGAACACGGTCGAGGCCAACCTGCTCGCCGCTTCCACGTCGAACAAGCTGACGGGCGAGGTGGTGAACATCGCGTGCGGCGAGCGCATCTCGCTCAACCAGCTGCTCTCGCACATCAGCGAGGAGTCTGGATTCAAGCTCGATCCGCAGTACGCGCCCGGCCGCGCCGGCGACGTGCGCGACTCGCTCGCGGCGATCGACGCCGCGCGCGCGCTCATCGGCTACGAGCCGAAGATCAAGGTTCGCGAAGGCCTGCGCCGTACGTTCGCCGCGTTCAAGGCGATGTACGTGTGAAGGTCACCGGATAGACGACGGTCACGATCCCGCCTTCGGGCCTGGGAAACGACATCGACTCGTAGGCCTTCGACACGCAGCGCGCGACGCTCGCGTCGGGCAGCGTCGTGTCGGACCACGGCATGGCCATGGTGACGGCGCCTTCGCGGTCGATCACGAATTTCACCGACACGCGGCCTTCGAGCCCGGGATCGCGCAGGAGGCCGGCCGCGTAGCACGCGCGCAAGCGACCGAAATTCTGGCGCACCACGCGCTGCACGGCCTCGGGCATGAGGCGGCCGCTGATCATCGGGGTGCCCCCGCCGTCGGAGATCCAGTGGTAGCCGGGCGTGTGCTCACGCATGATCGGCGCGCGCCCACCGCAGCAACCGAGCGTGCCGATGGTGCCGAGCGGGATGCCCGCGCCCTTGCCGCCCCCGCCCTCGCCCGCGCCGCTGAGACCAAGCCCGCCGATGCCGGCAGCGTCGCCGATGGTCTGGCCGAAGATGTTGCCCATCGCGGAGCGGCCGGTCTCGGGCGCGAAGGCCGAAGAGCCGGCGCGCGCGGCCGGGGCGTCGCCGGCGAGGAGCGACAGGATGCCGAAGGATGCCGCCTCCTCGCGATCGCGGTCACGATCGCGGTCACGAGGATGGTCGCCCTGCGTGGTGCGCGCGCGGGCGGCGGTGGCTGTGGCCTTCGAGGGGTTGCCGGCCTTCGCCTCTTCCTTCGCGGGCGTGCTGGCGATCGCTGCCGCGGCGGCGAGCTCTTCGGCGCGCGTCTCCTTGGTCTTGTCCTGCGTGGCGGCGAGCTCGGTGAGCGCGCGCGCCTCGGCGGACGCGACCATCTGCATCATGGTGGCACGTGCCGCCTGCTCGGACTCGCCCTCGTCGCCTCTCGAATGGGCGATAGTCGCGAGCAGCATCAGATGCACCGCCGCAGCGGCCAGGATCCCGTACGCAACCAGCGGATCGCGGCGCGTACGGGGAAGCTTGGCAACGTCGTCGGGGACGAGGCTCAATCGGAGCAGCGCTCGGCCCATGCGCAGCGTCATGCGACATCCGGCAGGTACGGGCTCCCCGTTCGGAAGCCGGAGCGTGAGCGCCCCCGTCCTTGCGTCGACCGACCCGACCACGAGCTCGTCGCAACCGGGGACGTCCAGGCCGAGATCGCGAACGCGCAGCGCGCGCAGGCCGCGCACGCGGACGTGCTTCACCCCGAGCGTGTCACGCCCCCACAGCAGCTTGGCCTCGACGAGGAGCGGCCCGAGGAGCGGCCCGAGCGGCCTGACCCCGTCAGCCGCGGTCGGCGAGAGCGGCTCGATCGACGCGAACGGCAAGCCCCGAGTGGTTTCCTCGATGCCGCGCGCGTGGCCCATGTGCCGCTGACCGCGCGTACCGCGAAAAGTTCCCTCGCTGGGCTACGCCGGCTCGGCGTCCTCGATCCGGGGCGCCGGTGCCCAGTCCGGGCGAACCAGCGCGCGCACGAGACCGCTTCCGAAGCCCACGCCGTGCGCGACGTGCATCACGGGATAGGCCGCCCACGCGATCGGGATCGTGACGAAGCCCTCGGTCCTCGCGACCCGGACCGCCGCAGCGCCGGTGAGCAGCGCATAAGCCGCGAGCGCAAAGGGCGTGATGGGCTGGATGCTCGACGTGGCGACGAGCGCGCCGCCGCCCACCACCAGCGCCAGCGGACCGAGCGCGCGGACCGATGCGAGCCGTCGCTCCTTCACCGTGCGACGGGCTCGGCTACGACCCAGCAGGTACTGGCGCTTGAACAGCTCCTTGAAGGAGCCCGCCTCGGCCTTGTGCACCACGATGTCCCGGCGCACCGTCACCGCTCCGCCCGACTGCGTGATCCGATGCGAGAGCTCGTCGTCCTCCTCGAGGCGCGTGCCGGGGTCGAACATGCCGACCCGATCGAACACGCGACGACGCACCGCGCCGAGCAGCGCCGGCACCGGCTCGGAGCCGCGCGCGAGCTCCGCGCCCGCCGCGAAGGCGAGCTTCGTCTTCTGCACCGCCGACAGCGCACGCTGCACGAGAGTTCGCCCCGTTGCGCGGGGCACGATCGCGAGATGATCGGCCGGCGACGCGACGAGCGCCTGCACGCACTTGGTCACGTGCGTCTTGCCGTAGTCACCGCTCGGATCCATCGGCACGACGATCTCGCCGCGCGCGGCTCGCAGGATGACGTTCAGCGCCGCTGCTCGCGTGCGCTTTGGATTGTCGAGCATGCGCACGCGCGCATCCTCACCGGCGATGCGCAGCACCATCTCGCGCGTGGCATCCATGCTCATCGCATCCGCGACGAGGATCTCGACCAGCTCGCTCGGGTAGTCCTGTTCGATCGCGCTCCTCAGACACGTCTCGATGCGCGTCTCGTCATCCGAGCTCGCGACGGCGATGGTCACCAGCGGTGTCGATGCGGTCTCCTGCATGAGGAGGCCACCTTAGCACTCCGCCGTCAGCGCTTCCGCCGCCGGTTCGCGGCAGCGAGGCCGAACACCGCGGCGAGCAACCCCGCCAGCGGCCCGAAGTCCGTCGCGCCGTGCGCGCCGACGTTGCAGCCGGTGGAATCCTGCGCGCCGAGCGCTGCCCGCGGGCTCCTCTTCTTGGTCGTCGTACCGCTCGTGTCGGCGCCCGACGTGTCGTCGGCCGTGCCGCTCGCGCTCGACGACGTAGCGCCAGGGCTCGCGCCCGTTCCGGAACCAGCGCCAGGATCGGTACCGGTGGTGGTATCGGGCGTATGGGACGCCGGCGTCGTCGCGTTGGGATCGGTGATCGCCGCGCACGTGCCCTGCACGACGCCGACCGCCTTCCACGCGCAGTCGACGATGTTCGTCTCGTTGGCGGTGAGCGCGATGTCCTTCGCTGCTTGCATGACGCCCTGCGCGGCCTGCGCGAAGTTCGTCGTCGAGAGGAAGTACTTGGTGTTGGCGCGGTACCAGAGCTGCTCGCTCTTCTCCCAACCGATGCCGAACGCCACCTTGGTCTTCGACACCGGGTTGGTGCCGCCCATCGTCATGAGGTACGCCGCGTTGTTCGGGATGCCGCTGTTGATGTGGACGCCGCCGTTGTCCTGCTGCGTGTTGACGTAGACCGACATGTTGCCCGGCTGATCGCCGTTCGCCGGGGTCTTGAAGTCGCGGATCCCGATGGTGCCGAGCGCGATGTTCTCGCCCATCGTCCAGTTCTTCGTGTCGTCGGGACGGAGCGAGTGCTCGATGAACACGCCGAAGATGTCGCTCACCGACTCGTTCAGCGCCCCGGACTG
>JAYTZB010000665.1:0-1919 GCA_043742085.1 Polyangiaceae bacterium | reverse complement strand
CGAGCGTCAGACGAGCGACAGCAGGTAGACTGATGAGGTCCATGGTCAGCTCGAGATCGAGCGAGCGCCTCGTGCTCGCGAAGCTCCTCACGCTCGCCGCGCCGCTCGCGATCGTTGCTTCGTATGCAACGGTCGCGTGCTCGCGCAACGATGCTGAAGGTGCGAGCGCCTCGGCCTCGTCGAGCTCGTCATCATCGAGCGTGGGCACGCCGACCGGCCGCACCAGCAGCTGCGATCGCGTGACGAACATGAGCGTGTGCTCCGAGTACCACGGCACGTACCTCGCTCTGAACGAGGCGGTGCTGGGCTCCGCCTGCGCGAAGCTCTCCGGAGCGTTCGTGGGAGCGGAGTGCCCGAACACCGCCGTGCTCGGGTCGTGCGTGCTCGCGACGGGCGAGGTGCGGAAGTTCTATGCGAGCGGCGGCGCTCCTTACGATGTCGCGCGCGCCGAGAAGGAATGCACCGGCCCGTACAAGGGCAAGTGGACCACGCTCCGCTGAGCCGTCTCGTCCCGCGTTCCCGTCTTCCGTCTTCCGTCTCCGTCCTCGAATCAGTCCTCGAAGAAGAGAGGCTCGCGGATGGTCGCGACGAACTTGCGGATCATGGCGAGCGAAGCCTCGTCGGTGTCGACGAACTGCAGGCCGAGGCCCGGTGGCACGTCCTCCTGGCCGCTATAGGCGCGTGTCCAACGGACCTCGGCGAGCATGACGAGCGGCTCCTTCTCTCCACCGAGTGTGATGTGGAGGACCAGGACCGCTCCCACGGGAACGAAGTTGTGCGTGGCCACGAAGAGCCCGCCCTCGGACATGTTCATGGTGAGCCCCGACCAGAAGTTGTGCTCGCTGTGCAGGTCGACGTTCGCGTAGACCGCCGCACGCGCCGCGCCGCGATGCTCCACGCGTGGCTCGAGTCGTCGGGAATCTCGTAGCGCATCCAGACCGCGGCTCGAAGCAACGTGACTCATCGTGTCGTTCTCCTGGGGGCCGGCGGTCAATCGCCGGCGCTCACACACCAACGGCGCAGCACGCGGGCGATTAAGCGCGCGTCGGCATCACGTGGCTCCAGCAAGCCGGGGGCGACGGTCACATGACGGTCGGACCGCGCGCGTGCTGCATTGCGTCCTCGAATCGCCACGGAGATGACGCTTTCGTCATGGTTTCGTCGGGACGCGATGCCGCCGGCAGCGCTGGGTGCTGGTACAGCCCGTGCTGATAGGTCTCGCATGATGAGCAGCATGCCGAGCGCCCTTCCTCCCGCCTACGTGTCGAACATCGACACCATCCTGACGCTGCCCGAGCAGACGGGCTCGATGGCGATTGCCAACGCGTGTCGTACGACGGCCCTCGCGTTTCTCAACGAGTCTCTCTACTGGGGCAAGGCCGAGCTCGCGATGTGGCTCATGGGCCCCTATGGCCAGCTCACGCAGTACGTCTCGCCGTTCTCGCGCCGCCGTAACGGCGGCGAGGTCCGCACCGCTCCGCTCATGCGCGAGATCGATGCGCGCATGGTCGATCGCGTCATCCGCGCGGCGCACGACGAGGTGATGTCCACACTCGCTCGTATGAGCGATGCGGAGTCCGCGGCGAGCTTCGCGTTCACCATGCTCGCCTCCGGCTTCGTCGCGCGCTGCGAGGACCGCGGGCAGGTCGCAGGTTGGGTGCCGACCAGCGACGCGCGCCGCCTCGCGGACCGCGTCCTCTCGCTGCTCGCTGCCGATTATCTCTCGCGCCCCGGCCACTACGAGCACGACCTGTCGGTGTGCCGCATCTGCAAGACCGTCGACTTCGACGCCGTCTCGCATGACCGCGGTGTCTGTCATCGTCACGGCAGCGGCATGTTCACGCCCTCGCGCCGCCACACGCTTCCGTACCTCCCCGAGGGCGCATGAGCGCCGCGCTTCGCCTCGTCGACATCTCGGT
>JAYTZB010000664.1:0-3641 GCA_043742085.1 Polyangiaceae bacterium | reverse complement strand
CGCTCGTCTGACGCGAGGCGAGCAACTGGCGACCAGGCCCTTGGATGCGTCGTGATCCGCGTGAGGGCGAAGGCCCTCGCGAATCACGCGAGAAAACGCGCTTCGCCATCGCCCGTGGGCGTGCGAGAGCACAGGCACGCCGCGAGCATCGAGGGAGGGCAACACTGAAGGCCGCGAGGTGGTCGTCTCACCGCTCCCCTCTCCTCGGCGTCACTTCGCACCTTCGGTGTGTATCTCCCCGGACACGCGGTCGCGCAGGTGCTCTCCAGGCCTTGTCGCGTTCGCGCGTGTCTCGGTTCCGCCGTGATCGCTTCAGCCCCGGGGCGATCACGGCATTTCTCTTGCCGCGTGGATCCGTGGCGATCCGTGGCGATCCGGGGTTCCGCAGACGTAGACTTGCTTCGATGAGGACGACGTTCGCTCCCCTGCTCGGCGTGATGGCCTTTGCCACGCTGCTCGCAACGTCGGTCGAGGCGTCGGCGTTCTGCCGGTCCACCACCTGCCGCACGACGGCGTCGAAGGAGTGCATGACCGACGAGAACAGCTGCCCCACGGAGGGGGCCAAGCTGGCCTGGCCGTCGAGCTGCATCAGCTACGCGATGAACGTGAACGGCACGCAGGACCTCGACCCGGTCGAGACGCGCGCCACCATCCGCAAATGCTTCCAGGCCTGGGCCGAGGTTCCCTGTCCCGGCGGCGGCAATGCGTCGATGACGTTCGAAGAGCGCGAGCCGGCCGCGTGCAAGAAGAGCCAGTACAACAAGGACGGCGCCAACCTCAACGTCGTGCTCTTCCAGGACGACGACTGGAACTACCGCGGCATCGACGGGACGCTCGCGAAGACGAGCGTCACCTACAACGATCAGACCGGCGAGATCTACGACGCGGACATCGAGGTCAACGCGGCCAACAACACCGTCACCATCAGCGACGACCCCAAGATCATCGACTACGACCTCCAGGCCGTGCTCACGCACGAGGTCGGTCACTTCATCGGGGTCGCACACTCGCCGGATCCGTCGGCGGTCATGTTTGCGTCCTACGCGCCCGGCTCGATCTCGCAGCGCGTCCTCACGCCCGACGACGTCGGCGCCGTCTGCGAGATCTACCCGCCCAGGAGCGGCGTAGCCTGCAACTCGACGCCGCGAGGCGGCTACGCCCCGACGTGCCCCGACGCGCCGAAGAGCAGCGGGTGCATGGTCTCGGCCACGACCTCTCCTTCGCCGATCGACGGCACGAGCCCGAGCGGATCGCCGGCCTCGTTCGCGCTCCTCGGCTTCGGCCTGGTGGCGATGGCGCGCCGCTCCCGCCATCCGGATCGAACGAAGCGCCCCGCGCGCTGAACAGGCGCGATTCGTCGTCGCGCTGGCCTCCCGTGGGTGCCTGGTCTATCCCAGGCCGGTGAAGTTCGTCGATTCGTGCAATGTGGATCTGGTCGCCGGCAGCGGCGGCAACGGCGTCGTGGCGTTCCGGCGCGAGAAATTCGTGCCTTTCGGCGGTCCCGCCGGGGGCGACGGCGGCCGCGGCGCAGACATCGTGTTCGTCGCTGACTCGGGCCTCTCGACGCTCCTCGATCTCACGTACGGCCGGACCATCCGCGGCATGCACGGCGAGCACGGCCAGGGCGCAGACTGCTACGGCCGCGCGGCGAAGGAGGTCCTCGTCCGCGTGCCGGTCGGCACGCAGGTCTTCAACCGCGACACCAACGAGCTCCTCTACGACATCGACGAGGCCGACAAGCGCATCGTCGTCGCGCGCGGCGGCAAGGGTGGGCGCGGCAACATTCACTTCGCGACCCCCTTCGACCGCGCGCCGCGACGCGCCGAGCCGGGAGAGCCCGGCGAGGAGCTGAAGCTCCGGCTCGAGCTCAAGGTGATGGCCGATGTCGGCCTCCTCGGCTTCCCGAACGTCGGGAAATCGACGTTCATCCGCGCCGTGTCGCGCGCGCAGCCCAAGGTCGCCGACTATCCCTTCACCACGCTCACGCCCCATCTCGGCCTCGTGCGCGTCGGCGACGAGGCGACCTTCGTGCTCGCCGACATCCCCGGCCTCATTCCGGGAGCCTCGGAGGGCGCGGGGCTCGGGCATCGCTTCCTCAAGCACGTCGAGCGGTGCCGCGCATTGCTCCACCTCGTGACGCTCGATCCCACCGACGAGCGCGAGCCCTTCGCCGACTACGAGGCGCTCCAGGACGAGCTCGAGAGGTTCGATCCCGAGCTCGCGGCCCGACCGCAGATCGTGGCCATGACGAAGGCCGATCTGCCCGAGGTGCAGGAGGCGTATGCGAGGCTCCGTCCGAAGTTCGCGAAGAAGAAGATCGATCTGAAGCTGGTGTCGTCGGCGACGGGTGAAGGCGTGCGTGCGCTGGCGATCGAGCTCTACAAGCTGGTGACCGGCAAGGGGCGCATCGAGGACTGGGACGTGCCGGTCGAGGTCGTGAAGGCGAACGCGCGGGCGGATGCGGAGGCGAAGGCGGAGGCCGAGGCGGCCGCGAGGGCAGCGGCGTTGCTGCCCGTGAAGGCGAAAGCGAAGGCGAAGGCGAAGGTGCCCGCGAAGGCGAAGGCGCCCGCGAAGGCCAAGGCGAAGGCGCCCGCGAAGGCCAAGGCCAAGGTGCCTGCGAAGGCCAAGGCCAAGGTGCCTGCGAAGGCCAAGGCGGTCGTGAAGAAGAAGGCGCCCGCGCCGAAGAAGAAGGCGCCCGCGCCGAAGAAGAAGGCCGCGCCGACCAAGAAGGTCACGAAGCGCCCCGCCAAAAGAGCTCCGGCCGCGAAGAAGAAGGCAACCGCCAAGAAGAAGTGACGAAGGGTCGCGCGAACCGCGAGGGGACGAGTGAGCGACAAGACCGAGGAAGCGACACCGAAGAAGCTCCGTAAGGCGCAGGAGGAAGGCGATAGCCCGATCTCCGCGTTTGCCAGCCAGTCGGTAGCCTTTCTCGCGGCCGTTGCCCTCGCGCCCGCCGCGATCGCAGCGCTCGCGTCGCGAACCACCACCGATCTTCGCGCGGCCATCGCGCACGCCGGCGACGCGAGGCCCGTCACCGGCTTCGATCCCGTTGCCTTCGCACTTGCCGTCGTGTCGCTGACCGTGCCGATCCTCGCTGCCGCCGGGGTCGCAGCGGCCGTCGCGTCGGTGGTGCAGTCGGGCGGCATCATCGCCACGAAGCGCCTGCAGCCGAAGCTCGAGCGGCTCGATGTCATCGCCGGGTTCAAGAACCTCTTCTCGACGTCACGCCTCGTCGCGGTGCTCCGCGCCGCGCTCTTCGGCGCCGCCGTGGCCTGGTTCGCCTACTCGGCGCTCCGCGATCACGCAGGCGACATCGCGCGCACCGCCGGTCGCCTCCCCGAGGCGGCGGGCGTCGCGGCGGTGCTGGCGCTCCAGGTCGTCGAGCGCGCCGCCATCCTCGGTCTGTTCCTGGCCGTCCTCGACATCGTCGTCACGCGGCGCTCGTGGAGCAAGAAGCAGCGGATGTCGAAAGCCGACGTGAAGCGCGAGCACAAGGAGAGCGAAGGCGACCCGCAGCTCAAGGCCGCGCGCGAGCGCGCGCATCACGAGATGCTGCAAGCCGCGACCATCGCCAATGTCCAGAAAGCGAGCGTGGTGATCGTGAATCCCGTGCATATTGCATGTGCCCTCCGCTACGACGA
>JAYTZB010000663.1:0-1567 GCA_043742085.1 Polyangiaceae bacterium | reverse complement strand
TGTGCGGTGGAACGGAGGTCTATGGCTCCCCGTCACCGCGCTCGAGGGCTAAAGCCACTGCTTCGTCGACTGTGAGTGACTGCCCGCGCTCCCACCCGGCGGCGAACGCGGCGTCGTCGAGCTGTGCGCGGACCGCAGCGAGCGCACGCTCGTTCTGCTCGGCGATCCAGGTCCTCCCGACGCCCATCTGGGTGCCCAGCGCGAACGCCCGGGCGAGCAGGGGTGCGGCCCGCTCCCCCTGTCCGGTGATGGCGAGCGCGTAGGCGACTCGGCGGAGGTCCACGGCGATCCAGAGCAGATCCGCGAGATGGAGTCGGATACGGAGCGACTCCCGCACCATCGTGAGGCCGTCCGCGACCTTGCCATCTTCGATAAGGATCGCGGCGAGGTCGCCGAGGACGAGTGCTTCGATGCGCACGTTGCCGAGTGCGCGCGCGCGGACGAGCGTCTCCTGGTACAGGGCGCGCGCGCGATCCAGGTCGCCGAGGCCCCGATGGACGGACGCCAAATTTGAGCCCGCCACGAGCGCGTAGTTATCGTCGCCGAGCGCACGGAACGTCGCGACGCTATCCGTCAAGAGCTGCCGCGCAGTCTCATGATCACCCGTTTCATTGGCGACGTTCGCGAGCATGAACTCGGCGTAGGCGGCGCCCCACGCATCGCCGAGGAGGCGATGGAGCGTGCGCGCCGCTTCGGCGCGCAGCCTCGCCGTGGCGAGATCTCCGGTGTTGATCGCCATGACCGCTGCGGCGTTGAGCACTTTCGCCCGTCCTGGTGTCGGCCGCTCGTTCGCGCGGAGCGCGCTCTCGAGGCGATGCTCGCCTTCGAGCAGATGGCCGCGCAGGTACCAGAACCGCCCGACCGCGCCGGCGAGACGCAGCTCCCGCTCGCCCTCGCCCGACGACGCGAGCTGGTCGAGCGCGGCTCGAAGGTTGTCGTGCTCGCGCTCGAGCCGGTCGAGCAGCTCCTTCGGACCTTCGCGCAGCTCCACCTCGGCTCCCTCCGCAAGCGCGAGGAACCGGTCCGCGTGGCGGACGCGCATCCGCTCCGCCTCACCGGAGGCAGCGAGCTGCTCCGCCGCGTACTCGCGGATCGTCTCGAGCATGGCGAACCGCCCCTCCGCGTGTCGAACGAGGCTCTTGTCCACGAGCGACTGGAGATCGTCGAGGCCGGCCTCCGCCACGGCTTCGGCGTCCTCGAGGGTGCAGCCGCCACGGAACACCGCAAGGCGGGCGAACAGCCGGCGCTCCTCGGGCGCGAGGAGCTCATCGCTCCACGCGATCGCCGCGCGCAGGGTCCGCTGACGCTCGGGCAGGTCTCTCGCTCCACCGGTGAGCAGCGGCAGACGGTGTTCGAGGCGTTCGAGGATCTGCGCGCTCGAGAGCGCCTTCATGCGGGCCGCGGCGAGCTCGATCGCAAGGGGAAGGTGGTCGAGTCTCCGACAAATGGAAGTGATCGAATCGTCCGCGTGAACGTCGGCGTTGACGGCTCGCGCGCGGGCGAGGAACAGATCGACGCTTTCGCCAGGCGAGAGTGGCGGAACCGCGTATTCGTGCTCTCCGCTGAC
>JAYTZB010000662.1:0-3945 GCA_043742085.1 Polyangiaceae bacterium | reverse complement strand
GGTGGCAGCCTTCCGCGCCACCGGTGGCCTCGCGAGCGACGTGCAGTCATAGAGCGCGGGGTCGATGACCCTGGCGAACGCGGCGTCGTCGCCGGCGCCTCCGTCGTCGGTGGCGCTCGATGGCGCGCCGGGGCTGCTGCTCGAGCACGCGACGCCGAGCCCGAGCGCGGCGGCGCCGGCGACGAGCAGTGACGTCAGCGCCGGTAGGCCTCTCAGCAGCGCACGCGATCGGCCCACGACCGCAGTCTAGACCCTCGCGGCGGCGGAGTCTGGGTTGTCAGTGGAGGAGCCAGGCTGCGATTCCGCTCGTGGCGATGGCTGCCACCACGAGCACCACGATCAGGGCCCACGCACGGCCGGAGGCGGCTGGTGCCGCGCCCTCGTGGTGGCGCCCGGGTCCGGTGGTGCTCAGCGCATCGACGTCCGCCGGTGCCTGCGAGCGCGCGCTGTACACGCCGCTCGGCGCGCCTTGCGGCAGGGACGACTTGCTCGGCGTCCGCGTCGCCACGCGCGGCTCGCTCCCGAGCTCCGGCGGTCGTCCGCCGCTCGGAGGCTGGACGCTCAACGGGCGTGCCAGCGGCATCGTGCGGTTCAGGCTCTGCGGCGGACTGGAGAGCTGCGTCGGCGCGTGATCGCCGATGGCGAGCTGCACCGGCATGCCGAGCGGCATCGTCTTTCCCATCAGCGCCGCCGCGCCCGCGCCCTGCGCATGGATCTCGCGCGCCTGCGACGCCGGCTCGGCGAGCTCCGCCGCGACGTCGACGATCCTCGTGAGCGCCGTGCTCGCGCGCGCCGCCTGGTGCTCGTCGTCGTCGAGCGTGCGATCGAGCCTCGGCATCGCGGCCGGCTTCGCGGCCGTCGCCGGCGTCGATCCGATGCACGTGCGCAGCGCATGCGCCGCTGCTTCCATCGTGGGGAAGCGATCGCGTGGGTCACGCGCCATCATCTTGGCGATGGTCTGTCCGAGCTCGCGCGGCGCGCTGGGCGTGCGCTCGTGCACGGGCTGCGCGATGCCAGCGAGCGGCCCGCCGGCGTAGACCCCGGTGACCAGCTCGTACGCGGTGAGGCCGAACGCGTACTGATCGGCGCTCGCGTCCGCGGGCGAGCCCTCGAGCTGCTCGGGCGCCATGTAGCGCGGCGTCCCGAGCACCTGCCCCATGAGCGTCTGGAACTCGCCGGGCTTCGCCTGGAGCTTGACCGGCTTCGCGAGCCCGAAGTCGAGCACCTTCACGACGCCCTCCTCGGACACCATGATGTTCCCGGGCTTCACGTCGCGATGCACGAGCCCCGCCTTGTGGGCCGCGAACAGTGCGCGGGCCGCGTCGACGAGCCACGACACCTTCGTGTCGAGCGAGACGGTGCCCTCACCGAGGTAGCGCCGAAGCGTCACGCCGACCACGAGCTCCATCGCGATGTACGCGATGCCCTCGGCCTCTCCGAGCTCGTAGATGGCCACCGAGTTCGCGTGGTTCAACGCCGCAGCGGCGCGTGCCTCACGAAGGAGGCGCGCGACGCCGCCCGCCTCGGTCACCGTCGCCGACGCGTCCTTGTCGGTGCGGAGCACCTTGAGCGCGACCGGACGGTGGAGGCGCGTATCGATCGCGCGGTACACCTCGCCCATTCCCCCTCGGCCGATCAGGCTCTGGATCTCGTACCGCTCGAATGTCGATCCGGGCGTGAGGGGCACACGGCGACGCTACCAGCCGCCGCGGGCCCTTGCGATGGTTGCGGCAGCCGAAGATCGCGGTAAAAGGGCTCCCAGAAGCATGACCACCACGCCCCCCGACCGTTCGGCCGAGCGCTCCGCCACTGCTGTGGGAACCACCAGCAGCAATCCGGCATCCGGCGGCCTTTCGCAGGAGCTGAGCCTCCGGCTGCACGACCTGATGCTCCGCGCGCGCGTCCTCGAGGAGCGCCTCATCACGATGTACAAGCAGGGCGACGGCTACTTCTGGATCGGCGGCCCCGGCGAGGAAGCATTCAACGTCCCGCTCGGCCTCCTCGTCGACAAGGGCCAGGGCGTCGACCACGACTACCTGCACTTGCACTACCGCTCGAGCGGCACGCTGCTCGCGATGGGCGCCGACCCGGTCGACTCGCTCCGCCAGATGAAGAACACCGCGACGGATCCGTACTCGCGCGGCCGCAACTTCGCCGGCCACTACTCGGTGCGGAAGTGGAACGTCGCGCCGGTGAGCTCGCCCATCGAGGTGCAGTACTCGATCGCCATCGGCACCGCCCAAGCGCAGTCGGCCCACGCCAAGCGCGGCGGCGGCAAGGGGATCACCATCGTGCAGGGCGGCGACGCCGGCACCGCAGAAGGCGACTTCGCGACGGCGCTCGTGTGGAGCTCGCGCAAGGGGCAGGAGCTGCCGCTCCTGATGATCGTTACGAACAACCGCTACGGCATCTCGACGCCGTACGCGGGTCAGCACGGATACGACCAGATCGCCGATCGCGGCAAGGCGTTCGGCATGCCCACCGCCACCATCGACGGCAACGATCCCGAGGTCAGCTACGCCGCGATCAAGAAGGCGCTCGATTACGTCCGCACCGAGCGGAAGCCCTACCTGCTCGAGGCCATGGTCTCGCGCCTGCACGGCCACTCGTCGGCGAGCGGCGCGAACTTCGTCAAGGACGAGACCGACTGCGTCGCGCGCTTCGAGCAGCGTCTCGAGGAGAAGAAGCTCCTCTCGCGCGCCCAGATGGACGAGATGCGTGCGAAATACACGCAAGAGCTCCTGGTCGCGAGCCAGAAGGTCCGCGAGGAGCCACAGCCGAAACCCGAGTCGGTCTGGGACTACGTGTTCGCGGAGAAGAACTACGTCGGAGGCGAGAAGTAGATGGCGACCATGGTCCAGGCCATCCGCATGGCGCTCCATGTCGGTGAGACGAAGCTCGGCGTGACGGACATCTTCGGGGAGGACGTGGGGCCGCCGCTCGGCGGCGCCTTCACGGCGACGCAGAACCTCGAGACGTCGTGGAACTCACCGCTCGACGAGCGTGGCATCGTGGGCATGGCCATCGGGCTCGCGCTGGCGGGACGGAAGCCGGTCGCCGAGATCCAGTTCTGCGACTACGCGTTCAACACCATCGATCTCCTCAAGATCGCCGGCAACACGTACTGGTCGAGCGCCGGCGACTGGAACGTGCCGCTCGTGATCATGACGCCCGTGGGCGCCGGCATCCGCGGCAGCATCTACCACTCGCACTCGTTCGACGCGCAGGCGACGCGGATCCCCGGCTGGAAGATCGTGATGCCGTCGAACCCGCGCGACGCATACGGGCTCCTGCTCAGCGCCATCAAGGATCCGAACCCGGTCATGTTCCTAGAGCCGAAGGCGCTCCTTCGCGTGAAGGGCCGACCCGGCGAGGAGATCCCGGGCGAGCCCGGCGACGACAAGATCCTCTCCAAGATGATCGACGCGCCTCTCGGCGACCGCAGCAAGTGGAAGCCCGAGTGGCCCAAGCTCGAGGAGCTCTACGTCCCCATCGGCAAGGCGCGCATCGCCCGCGCCGGCACCCAGGTCACGGTGCTCACGTACGGTCGCAACGTGCCCATGTGCGTGGCCGCCGCCGAGGAGCTCGCTGCCGACAACATCGACGCCGAGATCGTCGACCTCCGCTCTCTCCATCCCTACGACTGGGACGCGATCAAGGAGAGCGTGAAGAAGACCAACCGCGTCCTCTGCGTCAACGAGGACACGGAGATCACGAACTTCGGCGAGCACCTGATCCGGCGGATCGTCGAGGAGCTCTTCTACGAGCTCCACGCGCCGCCGAAGCTCCTGGCGGGCGCGCATCTCCCCGGCATCGGTCTCGCCGACGCCCTCGAGCACGCGAGCGTCCCGCAGAAGGATGGCATCAAGAAGGCGATCGCCGCCTTGGTCAAGCACGAGCCCTGAGCCGGGCGACCGCAGCATGGGCGTCGCCGAGCACGGTTTT
>JAYTZB010000661.1:0-3059 GCA_043742085.1 Polyangiaceae bacterium | reverse complement strand
CAACAACGAAGTCGAGCGAGGCCTGAGACGCTGGGTACTCGATCGAAAGACCTGGCTCTTCCTGGGACACGACGCGAGCGCGCGCCGCGCTGCCGATCCCCTCACTCTCCTCACCACCTGCAGGAAGATGGGGCTCGATCCGCGGCGCTACCTTCGCGAGACCCTCGCGAAGATCCTCGCCGGGGAGAAGGATCCCGTCGCGCTCGCCCCGGAGACCTTTGCACGCGTGCTCGCTGCCGAAAGAGCCGCAGCCAAGGCCAACGAGAGCGATAGCGCCGCGGCCTGATCACGTGTCCTCGCTTGACGCGCGCTCGCGCGCCGGACAACGTCCATCGCATGGACGGTCGTTCGCTCGATGCGGGTGGTCCGCTCCTGGTCTCCGCGCCTAGCGACGAGGATGAGGGCCTATGGGTCGAGGCGCGCTTCGAGACGCTCGACGTCGAGCAGCGCACCGTCGTCCTGGACGTTTGGACCGTCGAGCGGGATGACGACGACGGGGCACTCTTCGCGACGAGCGATCCGGCCCGCGTGATCTGCCGTCTCGAGACCGGGGCGTGCACCGCAGACGACGACGCGGCACGCGTCCTCCTCTCGGACCACCCCGAGCTCGAAGCGCGACTCCAATCGCACATGGACCACGTGAGGCAGCGCGCCTGGCGTGCCGTTGCCCAACGCGACCGAGAGACCGCCGCGCGCCGCGTGCTCGCGAACGCCGAGCCAGGAATCATGCTCGCCTTCCACGACCTCTTCCCCGCCGACTGGGATCTCCTCTTCAAACACGACGGCGACACCTACTGGGTCATCGATCGCTACTGCCCGACGCCCTCCTGTGACTGCAGCTCGGTCGCGCTCACGCTCCGCCGGCTGCGCACGGACAATCCCACGCCGATCGTCGTCGGCGACGCCGATGCCGATCTCGCACGCGAGTCTCCGGTTCTCGAGGTGACCACGCCGGCCGCACGCGAGCCCTTCGCGGCGTTCTCGCGCGAGCTCTTGGAGCGGCTTCCGCTTCGGAGGGAGGAGGCGCGGCGCGCCGTCCTCCGCCACGCACCGCCGTCGCCTCCCAAGCCTGCAGCGTTCTCGCTCGCCGCTTCGCGCACGCCGCGAAACGCGCCTTGCCCCTGCGGCTCCGGCAAGAAGTTCAAGCGATGCTGCCTGGGAGCCGACACCACCGACGCTGTCGCACGCATCCACAGCCTCACCGCGCGTCGCTCCTTCTCGTAGCCGACAACCACGACGTAGCCGGCCCCGCAACTACGTCATCGACGGATGGCTTACGCAAGGAGCGCCCATGCCTCGTCGAAGCGGTCGCTCTGATCCCATCCTCGTGGCGTGAGGATGGCTTGCGCTCCGCGGACGCTCCATCGCATGCCACTCTGCTTGAGTCGCTGCGTGACGAGGGTCTTGCACGCGGCCTCGACGACGCCGGAGCCGATCATGAGTCCCTTCGACTGCAGCTCCATGTAGCGCATTCGCTGCCGGTGCTTTCGGAAGTACGCGAGCTCCGTGGCGAGCGACGTCTTGCGCGGGTGCTTGCTCACGAGGTGCTTCAACGCGCGAATGACCGTATCGATGCCGCCGTCTTCGTCGCGCAGCGTGTCGCGGAGGGTCGCGTACCGGAACTGCGTCTCATGCGTTCCGTCGCCGTACACGGTGGCAATCGCCGCGTGCAGATGTTCGCTCGCGTGGAAGAAGTCGACGGCTTCTTCGCCTGCGGGCAGCACGTCGGACGAGAGGTAGGCCCAGTTGTCGGCGGCACCATCGGCCACCTTCACCAGCTTCAGGTCGGGGCGGCGCGCGAGAATCGCCGACGTCTCCGCGGTGAGCATCTTCTTGAGCGTCACCTTCTTCGATTCCGGGGCGCGCGCCATCCGGACCGCGCCCAGTAGGTCTCCTTTCGCGTCGCAGAACGACACCGTCGCGCAGCTCGCCTCGCGGTACCCGGCGGGCCCCTTGCTCACCCATCCTTCCGCCGCCGCCTTCGCGCGCACCGCAGTCGGGTCGTTCGCCCCGTCGACCGGCGCGAGCACGCCGTCGAGCGACACCGCGATCGACACGGCCCCCTCGGGGATCTCCAGACCATCCCGAAGGGCAGCCTCGAACGCTTCGCGGTTGTCCTCCCAACGCTCGGCGAGCACCTTCGGCAGTCGGCCGAGGCTGCTCTTCGAGGGAGTCATACTGCCGACGCGCTCGAAGAGCTCGGCGCTCTTCCTGGGCGTCATCTGCGTCACCACCCACAGCGCTTGCTGCGCAGCGCGCGGCGTCCAGAAGGCGCCCACGATGCCGAGCGTCAACTCCATCGGGCTTACGCAGCGCCCGTCCTCGTCCTTCCTGTCCTTGTAGAGCGTCCGCTCGACGACCACCTCGCCCGCGGACGTCATGTACGTCTGCGACTGGCGCAGCACGCGGCGATGAACCTTGCCCGCGATCTCGACGGCGTCCGCGTCCACATCCAGCCGCGCCATCTCGCCCGCGACGATGTCACGCTCCGTCTCCATCATCCGCTCGTGCAGCACGCGCTCGAATTCGGCGAACGACCGTGGGCCCGTCTTCGACCTCATCCCCTCAGTCTCAAGGAACTCGCGAAGCTTCTCCAGCGGCGTCGACTTCGCTTCCTTCAGGTCACGCGTGGCCGCTCGCGCGCCCTGCACTCGTATCGGGTTCGTCATGCACCCTGCAACAACCCGCCGATCTAGGAAATTCCCTCGCAATCACACGTCACGGTCGGATCTCCACCCTGAGGACAGGCGGAACCAACAGACAGCTTTGATCACGATGCGCGTGGAATGTCGATCCCCTGATCGCGCTTTTTTACTCGCGCCGGCTCCCATCGCGGCGCGCGCCGGACGGCGCGGAGATCGACGCCATCGAGAAGCATCGCGAGCGACGCCGGATCGAGCACCACCTGCGACGCCGCCGCGGGCACGTGAGGCATGAAGAAATGCCCGCGCTCGAGGCGTTGTCGAGTAGGCCGGCGGGTTGCCCCGCCGGCCCCTCACAGATCCGGACATGCAGATTTCCCGCATCCGGCTCTTCGGGTCACGGTTTCGCTGCTCGAT
>JAYTZB010000660.1:0-2184 GCA_043742085.1 Polyangiaceae bacterium | reverse complement strand
CGCGTCTCGGAGGTGACCGTCGCCTGGATGCGCTTCTGGTACTTGCCCTGACCGAACTGCACGAGGCTGTAGTCGTTGAGGCGCATCCAGGGGATGTCGCGCGCCTCGGCCGCGCGCACGAGCGCGCCGGTCGACGGGCCGAGCTGACGGCGCTGCGCGAAGTCGATGAGCTCCACGAGCTCGGTCGCGAAGTCGAACTGCGGCACCGCCGATCCGGGCTCGGCCGCCGCCTTCCCTGCCCCGGGCCGGAGCTCGGCAGGCAGGAGATGATCGATGAGGCGCAGGGCGAGGTTGCTCGCGGCCTCGCCGACGCGCTCCTCCTCGTACTCGAACACCACGTGATAGAGGCCCGGCGCGCCCTCGCTGCGCGTCTTGCCGAAGACGACGTTGGCGCCGGTGAGCTGCTGCAGCTCGATGGCGACATGCTCGAGCACGTGACCGAGCCAGGTGCCTCCGTCCTCCTGGAGGCGACGGACGAAGCCGCCTTCGCTCTCGAACGAGCAGGTGTGCGTGCGGAGGCTGGGGATCGCCGCGAGCAGCCCCTCGTTGAAGCCGGGGATCTTCGCGCTCGGCCACGCCTCGAGCACGCCCAGGTCGATGGTCAGACGCATGACCGGGAAGTGCGCGTAGAGGCTGGGACCGCGGTAGACGCGTCGCTCGAGGAGCTCCATGGAATGCCTTTTTTACAGAGGGATTCGAGCGGTCAGTGCCCGTTGTGCTCGGGCGCGCGCACGGGCGCGGGCTCCGCGCGGCGCGTCTCGAGATCGAACGTGCCGCCGTCGACGAGCACGTGAAGGCGGACGTTGGTCATGCAGACGGGGCGGCCTTCCTTCGTCTCGGCGATCGACGAGTGCGCCAGCTCGGAGGCATCGACGATGGTGATCGCGCCGTTGCCCACGACGGTGATCTTCTTCTTGTCGTCGATGAAGGCGGCGGTGTCCTCGTCGAGACCGATGCCGACCGCGAAGGGATTGTAAGCGAGCGCCGTGAGCAGGCGGCCGAGGCGGTCGCGCTGGCGGAAGTGCTGGTCGATCATGATGCGGTTCGTCAGCCCGAACCCGGGGACGAGGGTCACGCGACCCGCGTGCGGCGTGTGCCCCTCGGCGCCGAACGCGATCATGTGCTCGCTGAGGATCGCCGCGCCGGCGCTCGTGCCGCCCACCGTGACCCCGCGCGCGTTGGCGCGACGGATGGCTTTCGCGACGGGCGTGCCGCCGAGGATGGTGGTGAGCCGGAGCTGGTTGCCGCCGGTGATGAAGATGGCGTCGGCCTTCTCGATGTAGTCGAGCCACTCGCGCTTGCCCGCGTCGTCGCGCGTGGCGAACGGGAGCGACTTGGCCTCGTCGGCGCCCAGCTTGCGAAAGAGCTTCTCGTAGCGCTTGCCGGTGTCCTCGAGGGTCGAGGCGGTGGGGATGATGACGATGCGCGCCGACTTGCCGCCGGACACCTCGATGAATCGGCGAAGGACGTTGGCGGCGCCCTCCTTGTCCTCGGCGCCGCCGATGGGCACGATGAAGCCGCGCTTCTTGTCGGGCTCGATCTTCGCGGGGCTCATTTTCGTACTGCCTCGAACATTCCGGTGACGACCGCTTCGCCCCCCCGGACGTGGAATCGGCCTCGGGCCATGACGTCGCGTATGCGGTGGTCAGCGTCAAGGACCACGAGGTCGGCATCGCCGCCGACCACGATGTGCCCCTTGCCGGGAAGCCGGAGCGTGGCCGCGACATTGGATGTGAAGATGGGCAGCACCTCCTCGAGGGGCAGCCCGGCGGCGAGGAGCGCCTGGAGCGCGTCGGCGAGCGCCGCGGGTCGCCCGACGTCCATGGAGGCGATGCGCTGGTGCTCGTCGTACGTGGGAAGGCAGCCGCCGCCGTCGGAGCTGCATGTGAGGCGATCGCGGGGAGCGCCGGATTCCAGGTACTTCCTGATCGCGTCGGGCGCGGAGACGGCGTCCTCGCCGTCCTCGACCGGGAACGCGGTGACGTCGATGGTGACGCCGCGGGCGGCCAGCTCGAGCGACTCGCCGAAGAGGCGCTTGTTGCGGTTGACGTGCGTGGGATGGAACACGCTGGGCGGCAGCTCGGTCTCGGCCATCACGCGCCGGACGAGCTCGAGGCCGCGGGCGCCGTCTCCCAGGTGGAGATGGAGGACGCCGGCCTTGCCGCTCATCATGCCGGCGACGTG
>JAYTZB010000659.1:0-5389 GCA_043742085.1 Polyangiaceae bacterium | reverse complement strand
GCGCGGGAGCGGGCGCCGGCGCGGGAGCTCGGGCCTGGACCGGCGCGGGGGGCGGGGTCATGCCCGGCGGCGGGAAGGCGGCGAACGGCGTCGGAGGATCCGCCTGGTTCATCGGTACGGTGGGCGGGCGTGCCGCGCCTTGCGCGAAGCCATTCGTGCGCGGGAGCTCGAGGCGCTCGTGCGGCGCGAGCGGAGCGACGCCATCGACCGGCCCGAGGCCGGGGCTCGCCACCGGGCTCGCGCCAGCGCTCGCGCCAGGGCTCGGGAGAGGAGCCGCTGCCGGGTGCGCGGCGGAGTCCGCGAGAGAAGCGCCGCAGAACTTGCAGAACTGAGCGCCGCCGTCGACGACTCCGCGACAGCGATTGCACACGCGCGGGCCGTCGACCCGCGGTGCGGTCCCGAGATCGACCACGCGCATCGGCGCGATCGGCGCGGCGGGCGCAGCGAGTGGCACCTGCGCGGCGTGGGAGGGCGCCGATGCAAGCGCGGCCGCCGGCGCAGGGGCGGGCGCCCACGGTGCGCCCTGGCCCTGATCGTTCGCGAGCGCGGTCGCGGCGAGCGACGCTGGTGACGCGGCGAGCGACGCTGGTGACGCCGCGATCGACGCCGGTGACGGCGCGATCGGTGCGCCCTGGAGCGGGGTAGGCGCGGCCGGCCCGGCTTCGACCATGCGCGGGATGCCGACCGTCGCCATCGCCCCGCCCTGCGCTTGCGGCGCATCGAGCGTGCTTCCGCACGAGGTGCAGTAGCGCAGCGTAGGACCGTTCGGCGTCGCGCAGATTCGACAGCGCCGTTCACCGCCGGCCGCGGCCGGCGCGTGCTGCGCGTGCTGCGCGTGCTGCGATTGCAGCTGCTGCACCTGCGCCTGGGCGGCCGCCGACATCGGCGACGCACCCGACCCGAGCGACGTCGCCAAGCGCGAGGCCGCGGGCATGGGCGCGGCAGAGGCGTCGGGCATCCCGTACTCTCCGCCCAGACCGATCGGCGGCGTGGGTGGAGCGATCCGAGGTCCGAGCCTTTGGCCGCACTCCTGGCAGAACGTCAGGTGCGGCGGGTTCTCGCGTCCGCACGTCGCGCAGGTCATGACGCACAAGGATGGGACATCACACCCGCGTGACCGTCAAGCATCATCGCGGAGCGCGACGTCCTCACGGCGCTCTCATCGCTGGCTGTGGCGCCCGGCCGAGGCTCCCTCGGTGTAGATCGGGTCGCGCTGCTCGAGCACGAAATCCACGCCGATGAGCTGCGCGAGGCCCGCGCTGCGCGGCGCGCCGGTCGTGTCCGTGAACTGCTGGAAGTAGAGCAGGCGGTAGGCGAGCGCGACGCCGACCACCGTCCGGCGCGTGATCTGCGTCTCGAGGCCGAGCCCGAGGAACCCCGCCGGTCCCCACGTGTCGACGCCCCATTCGTTGCCGTACCCAGCGACGCCGAGCCCGGCAGAGAGGTAGGGCTCGGTGTCGCGGCCGGAGACGAAGTAGTAGCGAGCCTCGGCCCGCGCCTGCTGCAGGATGGCGAGGCGCAGGAGCTTGTTCGGGTCCTGCTTCGAGAACTCGTACGCGCCGCCCAGGTACCAGGCACCGACGCCACGCCAGCCGAGGCGGGCGGCGACGCCGCCGCCGGGACCGAGGATGCAGGGGACCGATACGTTGTCGCAGATCGGTCCGGCCGCGCTCACGACCTCCGCGGTGATGGCGACGCCGTACTGGACGTAAACGACGTTCGTGGGCGGGGGAGGCGCGTTCGCGAGGTCGACGAGCGGCCGCGGGGCCTCGTCAGCGCCGTTGTCGTTCGTCGTCCCGTTGCCGTTGGGTGCGTTGGCCGGCTGGCCGGCTGCGGGCGGCGTCAGGCCAGCGGGGGCTACCTGGGCCGCCTTCGAGTCTGCGCTCTGGGACCGCGCGACGCGGCTCGCGAGGAGCACCCCGACGCAAGCGGTCACAGCAGACGCGAGCACGAGCGGACGGCCCATGGCGGCAGCATAATCTTCGCGGGCGGCCGTGGCCCGTCGAAGTGGCCTGACGGGTGCTGCGGAGCTCGGTCGGTCACTTCGCACACTGCCAGCGTTGACACGGCACGATGGCTTTGCGTATTCGTGGGCCAGCTTTCGGGACGTCGGGTGTTCCTGGAGAAACAAGGCGCAAGGACCGATGGAGATCGTTCTCGGAAAAAGTGCGGTTCGGCAGATTCGTCTCTCGGCGCAGGATGCGATCGAGGAGGGTGACACCGAGACGTTGCGCGAGGACATCCTCGAGGCGTTCACCGAAGAGCAGGTCGAGGAGATCGAGCGCAGGCTCGACAACGGGGACTTCTACGAGTTCCTCACCGAGATGCTCGACGAGTGGTCGGGCGACGATGTCGACGAGCTGTTCGAGCTCCTCGACGCTCAGCTCGGTGACATCGGCGTCGACGTGAAGTTCGAGCGCAAGCCGGTCGCGGCGGCCGACGACGCCGAAGAAGAGGTCGAAGACGAGGTCGACGAGCTCGACGACGAGGACGAAGACCTCGACGAAGAAGACGAAGACCTCGAAGAGGAAGAAGAAGGCGGCACCACCGACGAGGAGCCGTAGGGCTCTACTCTCGCTCCGTCACTCGGGCCGCCGCGTGGCGGCGCCCGGGTCGGCTTCGGGCTTCGCGGTGCCCGTCTCGCGCAGCAGGTACTCGTGGCATGTCACGGGCGCCTTGCTCTTCGTGGCGCGCTTGATCGACGGACAGCGCAGCGTCGCGCACGGCACGTAGCGCGAATCCGGAAAATCGTCGGTGAGCGTCTCGAGGCGCCTGCACGCGGTCTTCGCGTCGCCGTCCTTGCGCCATAGCTCCGCCTCGCGCCACAGCGCGTCGTCGCGCATCGTGGAGGTCGTGAAGTCGGCGTAGACGCGATGCAGCGTGGCGCGGGCCTTCGCGCGATCGTTCAGCTGGTTCTCGTAGATCTGCGCGATGCGCAGGATCGCCGGCAGGTACCGCGGCCGCTCGTAGCTCCCCATGAAGGACGACGTCTCGCGCTCCGAGAGCAGCTTCTCGAGGAGCCCGATCGCCTCCTGCGGGCGCCCGAGCTTCTCCTCCATCTCCGACGCGCGGTAGAGCGCGTCGTCGTGGAGGCCGCCGAACGGGTAGGGGAACTTCGCCGCGACGTCGACGAAGGCGTCGCGCGCCGGCTGGGTACGCCCGAGCGCATCGAGTCGCTTTGCACGTTCGTAGAGGACCTTCTCCTCGACCTTCGTGCCCTTCACACGCGGCGCGATGGCCTCGAGATGGGCGAGCGCTGCCTCCGGGCTCGTCTCGTCGTCGTGTCGCAGAACGAGGCCGAGCGCGACCTGCGCCACGCCGGTCTCCGGAAAATTCGTGACGACGGCGTCGAGCTCGCGGAACCCTGCCGCCTCGTCGTTCATGCGCGCCAGCTCCGCGGCCTTGAACGCAGCCTGTGCCGAGTACGCGTTCGCAGGCTTCGCCGTGGCGATGGCACGGAGCTCGCTCGCGGCCCGCGCGACGTCGCCGGCCCGCGCGCGTGCGAGCGCCGCTTCGTAGCGGGCGTAGACGGCGTCGCGCGGAATCTTCGCGGTCTTCGCGGCCTCGTCGAACTTCACCGCCGCGAGGTCGAAGCGACCGTCGTGATGATCGCGACGCGCCTCTGCGAGCGATTGCAGGTACGCGTCGCCGCGGTTCGGCCCGCCGCACGCCGGCACGAGCGCGAGCGCTGCGAGCGTGGAAAGAGCGAAGAGCGCGCGCGCGGCCACGCGATTCGTCACGCGCTTCGTCATCCGTTCTTCACCTTCGCGACCGCCTGCCCGAGGAGCTCGGCGGCCTTCTCGACGTCGGCGCGCGTGGCATCGAGGTGCGTGACGACGCGGATGCGCCGCGGTCCCGACGCGTTGACGAGGAGACCGAGGCCGCGCGCCGCCGTCGCCACCGCTTCGCCGGTGAGCGGCGCGACGAGATCGACGTTGACGATGTTGGTCTCGACGCGGGCGAGGTCGACGCTCGCGCCGTCGATGCGGGCAGCACGCTCCGCAAAGGCCTTGGCGGACGCGTGATCGTCGACGAGGCGCGCGCGATGGTTGCGCAACGCATGCAATGCGGCGGAGGCGAGGATGCCCGACTGACGCATGCCACCGCCCCACATCTTGCGGAGGCGCCGGGCACGCTCGACCAGCTCGCGTGATGCGCAGAGCGCGCTGCCGACGGGAGCGCCGAGCCCCTTCGAGAAGCAGACGCTGATGGTGTCGAAGGGCGCCGCGAGCTCGGCGACGGAGAGCCCGGTGGCGGCGCTCGCGTTCCAGATGCGGGCGCCGTCGAGATGGACCGCGAGGCCGCGCGATCTCGCGCGCTCGGCGACGGCCACGGCATCGCGCTGCGGGAAGATGCGCCCGCCCGCGCGGTTGTGCGTGTTCTCGACGCACACGAGGCTGGTGCGCGGCGACCAGTACGCGCTCGCCTGGATGCGCTCCTCCATCGCGTCCGCATCGAAGAGGCCACCGGATCCGGCGATCGCGAACTGCACGCCCGAGAGCGCAGGGCCAGCGCCGCTCTCGTAGAACACGACATGCGCGCCCTCGCCGACGATCACCTCGTCTCCGGGACGCGTGTGCACGGCGATGGCGAGCTGGTTGCCCATGGTGCCGGAGGTCACGAACAGCGCCGCCTCCTTGCCGGTGAGCCCCGCCACCTCCGACTCGAGCGCGCGCACGCTGGGATCCTCGCCGAAGACGTCGTCGCCGACCTCGGCGCGCGCGATCACCTCGCGCATCGCGGGGGTGGGGCGCGTAACCGTGTCGGAGCGGAGATCGATCATCGGCCGGAGAGGCTAACAAAGCAGCGCGGCCGTGTGCGGGCCGCCTGTTGTCTGTTGCAGGTCGCGAGCGCCTCGGCTCCCATCGCGGCATTCCCCCCCGCCCCACGGACACGGTGCGAACGACCTTGCGCACCGCTGCCCAAAGTGTTAACTGGTTGAACCACTGGACGACTCAATGAAAAAACAACCTCCGCAGACCGCCCCCGGCGGCCATCACGTCCCCGACCCGTCCGAGACCCTCGCGGTCCTTGGTCCGGTCGCACGCTCCAGCGTGGTGGATGCGGTCGCCGATCGACTGCGGAACGAGATCCTCGCCGGCCGACTGGCCGCGGGCTCGCGCCTGCCGTCGGAGCGTGAGCTGTCGCTCGCGCTCGGCGTGAATCGGCTGACGTTGCGCGCCGCGCTGGCGCGGCTCGAGGCGATGGGGCTCGTCACCACGCGTCACGGCTCGGGCACCGAGGTGGCGGCGTGGCGCGAGCGTGCCGGACTGGAAGCGCTCCCCATGGTCATGGGCTCGCTCGATCCCGACGAGCCGGCGTGGCTCGAGCTCCTCACGTCGATGCTCGAGGTGCGACGCATCCTCGCCACCGAGGCGGTCGCGCTCGC
>JAYTZB010000658.1:0-1637 GCA_043742085.1 Polyangiaceae bacterium | reverse complement strand
GCGCGTCGATCAGGTCTTGCCGCCGGAGATCGCGACGCGGCTCCAGCAAGGCCTTCGTCTCTTCGGCAAGCGCATGCGCGGCTACTGGACGAACGAGGCGGTGGTGGTCGCGGTCGAGTCACGCACGTCCTCGCCGGTGCGCATCCCGCGTGACGCGGAGACGCTCGAGCATCCCGGCGTGCGCGGTCTCTTCCCGTGCGGCGAGGGTGCGGGTTACGCGGGCGGCATCATGTCGGCGGCGATGGACGGCGAGCGCGTCATCGAGCGGATGTTCGCGCTGTATCCCGCGTGAGGTAGCGCGCGCGGAGGTGAGCGAGCAGGCTCTCGACATCGAGGCCGCGGCCGGTGGCGCGCTCGAGCACCGTGCTGGTGTCGTAGCGCGAGCCGTTCGCGTGGACGTTCGCGCGCGCGAACCCGAGGAGGCTCGAAAAATCTCCGCGCGCGAGCTCGCTGGGGATCGCCGGGCTGGCCTTCACGGCCGCGTCGAAGAGCTGCGCGGCCGCGATGGCGCCGATGGTGTAGCTCGGGAAGTAGCCGAACGCGCCCGACGGCCAGTGCACGTCCTGGAGGCATCCGTCGCGATCGGTGTCGGGGCGGATACCGACCGCCCGCTCCATGCCATCGCGGAAGGCGCCCGGGAGATCGGCGATGGAGAGATCGCCGGAGAGGAGAGCGCGCTCCAGCGTGAACCGGAGGGCGACGTGCAGCGGATACGTCGCTTCGTCGGCGTCGACGCGGATGAGGCTGCGCTCGACGCGCATCGCGCGCTGGACGAGGACGTCCGCGGTCAGCACGTCGCCGCTCACGCCGAGCTCCTGCGCGGCGATGCCGGCGAGCCAGCCCAGGAATTCCGGCGAGCGCGCCGCCTGCATCTCCATGAGGAGCGACTGGCTCTCGTGGATGCCCATGCCCGCCGCTTGTCCCACCGGCTGGCGAACCCAGGCCCGCGGCAGGCCCATCTCGTAGAGCGCATGTCCCGTCTCGTGGATCACGCCGAGCACGCTGGAGAGGAAATCGCTCTCGTCGTAGCGCGTGGTCATGCGCACGTCCTCGGCCGCGCCTCCGCAGAACGGGTGCGCGCTCACGTCGAGACGCCCGCGTGTGAAGTCGAAGCCCATGCGCTCGGCGAGGACACGCCCGAGCGCGGCCTGACGAGCGACCGGAAAAGGACCGACCAGCTCGGGCGCCTGGGGAGCGCGCGCCTGCGCCGCGACGATGGCGTCGACGAGCGGCGGCAGCTCGCGCTCGAGGCGCGTGAAGAGCGGCGCGAGGACCGCTTCTCTCGCGCCCTGCTCGTACTCGTCGGCAAGTGCATCATACACGGATATGCCCATGGCCGCGGCCTTGGCCTCGCCGATCTTCCGCGTGAGGCTCACCACCTCGCGCAGCTGTGGCGCGAGGCTGGCGAAGTCGTCGTTCCGTCGCGCTTCCCGCCACGCGAGCTCGCAGAGCGAGGTCGCGCGCGTGCGGGCCTCGACGAGATCGGCGGGGACCGACGCGGCGTGCACCCAGGCGCGTCGCATCGACCCGAGATTGGCGCGCTCCCACGGATCCTCGGGCGGCGTGGCGAGCGCGGCGTCGAGGAGATCGGCCATGTCGGGCGCGGCTATGGCGTCGTGCGCGAGGACGCGCAGCGT
>JAYTZB010000657.1:0-3215 GCA_043742085.1 Polyangiaceae bacterium | reverse complement strand
GGAGAGCCGATTCCCGTCGAGAAGACGGCGGGCGACAAGGTGACCGCCGGCACGCTCAATGCGACGGGTGGGTTCGTGATCACGGCGGAGCGCGTTGGTCGCGACACGTTGTTGGCGCAGATCGTCAAGATGGTCGCCGAGGCGCAACGCAGTCGTGCGCCGATCCAGAGGCTGGCGGATCGCGTGGCCGCCTGGTTCGTGCCGGCGGTCCTCGTCGTTGCTGCCGTCACCGCGATCGTGTGGGGCGTCGCGGGTCCGGAGCCTCGTCTCGCGCACGCACTCGTCAATGCCGTAGCGGTCCTGATCATCGCGTGTCCCTGTGCACTCGGTCTGGCCACTCCGATGTCGATCATGGTGGCGACCGGGCGCGGCGCAGGGCTCGGCGTCCTGATTCGCAAGGCCGAGGCACTCGAGGCGCTCGAGCGGGTAGATACGATCGTGATCGACAAGACCGGCACGCTCACGGAGGGCAAACCGCGTCTCGCATCGGTTGCTAGCGCAGCTGGTGTGAACGAGAACGAAGCTCTGTCGCTGGCTGCGGCGCTGGAACGCAGCAGCGAGCACCCACTGGCTGCCGCGATCATCGATGGCGCGAAGTTGCGCGGCATCGAGATTCCCGAAGCGCGGGACTTCGCCTCGGTCACCGGCGGCGGGGTGCGAGGGACGGTCGTTGAGAAGAAGGTAGCGCTCGGTAATGCGCACTTCCTCACCTCGGCAGGGATCAACATCGACGCGCTCATAGCCGACGCAGATCGCCAGCGTGGTGAGGGGCAGACGGTCGTCTATCTGGCAGTCGACGGTGTCGCCATTGCCGCCATCGGCGTGGCCGATCCGATCAAGGCAACAAGCGCTGAAGCGATCACCGCACTCCACGCCGAGGGCCTGAAGATCATCATGCTGACCGGCGATAGCAAGCTGACCGCGGCCGCGGTCGCGCGGACGCTGAGGCTCGACGACGTGATCGCGGAGGTCGTCCCCGAGCAGAAGCGCGCCGTGATCGAGAAGCTGCAGGCAGAAGGCCGCATCGTCGCAATGGCGGGCGACGGAGTGAACGACGCGCCGGCACTCGCTCGCGCCGAAGTCGGGATCGCGATGGGCACTGGTACCGATGTGGCCATTCAGAGCGCGGGGATCACCCTCGTCAAGGGCGACCTACGCGGGATCGTTCGTGCGCGCCAGCTGAGTCGCGCGACTCTCAAGAACATCAGGCAGAACCTCGCGTTCGCGTTCGCCTACAACGTGCTCGGCGTGCCAATCGCAGCAGGCGCGCTGTATCCGATTTTCGGGATCCTGCTGAGTCCGATGATCGCGAGCGCCGCGATGAGCCTCAGCTCGGTATCCGTGATCACGAATGCCCTGCGCCTCCGCGGCCACCGCATCGACTGAACAGTTTCAAGGGGAGCTATCCAAGATGGGCGAGGAACAACTTCACGTCATCATCATCGGCGGCGGACCTGCGGGCCTGAGTGCGGCGCTCGTCTTGGGCCGTTGTCGTCGACGCGTTGCCGTCTTCGACTCCGGCGAGTTGGGCTCCGAAGCCGAGCGACTCGCATTCGCCGCTACCGTCCGCTCCAAGCGGCGTGCAGCACGCGCGATGAGCTGAAGGCACGTGATCGGGTCGTCGCGTCGAGAGATGTCGGCGCCGTAGTGGTGAGGCTTCCGAGCGTGGCGCAAGGTCGCGCGTCGTGTCGCCTGCTGCTCGACACGACAGCGAAGACTTCGCGCCGCGCGCCCACCGCGTCCGAGGCGGGTGAACCTATCAGCGAGCCGGAGACACCGCGCGCACGTGGTTCAACCGTCAAGCCCCGCCACCCGAGACGGTAACGCCGGAATGCGTAACCCACCATGTCACGCTCGCCCGAGCTCGTTCGATGATAACAATTGACCCGTGCGATGGTGCTTGCTCGCGTTCGCGTTTGCCTGCGGTGGTTGTTACGTCGAAGCGCGAGTCAGAGGTGAGCTGCTCGGCGCAACAAGCGGTTCGGAGCTGAGTGGCACCGTCGTGGAAGGCACAATCAGTGCGGGCGTTCAGCTGGCAATTCGGGACCGCTACGCGGCGACGATAGGAGGCGCCAAGATGCGCGCACTCGCAACCTCACCGCCCAGTCCTATCGACCACCGCAACGGGTCTGGTATCGAGATCGGGATCATCGGCCCGCGACCCGAACACCTGCCCGAGCCGGCGCTAGGGTACCTTATGCGTTTGGCGGTGACCGGGTGGGTGACCGAAACGAAGGCCATCTCGATTGTCCGGATCGATGTGGCGGCGCGGTTCGGTACTCGCAACGCACAGGTTTTCGTCGGACCGTCGTTGGGCTGGTGGGATGGCGCGAGGAACGGCGCCGCCGTCGGCGCGGGTGCAGAGCTCGGCGCTCGCATCTACCTCGATCCTCGATGGTAAGTTGCCGCGTCGCGTGACGGCTCAGCGGCGACAGCCATAACGAGGCCGAACGTACGCTGCGCACGAGCCCGAGCCCTCAGCAACGACCGCTGGTGCGACGACATGCTCCCGACGCAGAAGCTCGAGGAATGCGCGAACGCCTCGGCGAGATCCGTGACGACACTTGCGCCGTCGCTCCTTGAGGTAGGCCTCGACGAGCTTCTCGTCGAGGTCAGCGATGCCGCGCCGCCTCGCTTGCAACCAACTACCGAGATCCTTCAGGACTCGCAGCCGAATCTGCCCGACGAACCGACAGTATCCAGCTTTGACCAACTCGGCCGCGAATGCGTCGAGGTGCGCGCCGAGTGGACTGGCGCGCAAGACGCGAGCTTCCCGCTCGCCTACGAAGTGCTCGATCATGTCTCCTCCTTGGCCGACGATCGTCGACCAAATGGAGCAGCCGGATTATGCCGAATCGAGTCGCGCCGAAAACCGACTAGAACCCGCCGCGTGGCTCCTCACGAGCAACACGGCATCGCCAGTCGGCATAATCCGAGAGGCGGCATAATGACGATTATGCCGACGTCGGCATAAGCGTCACACGTTCGGGACGCACGCGGCGCTGTTCGGGGTGAACCCCTGGCGGCTCCAGGCGTGGCTCGGTCACAAGCGGATCGACGAGACGATGCTCTACGTAGGGTCCGGAAATGAAAAAACCAGCCAAATTGGCTGGTTAGTTCGTGCGCGAAGGGGGACTCGAACCCCCACACGGTTAAGTACTAGCACCTCAAGCTAGCGCGTCTACCAATTCCGCCATCCGCGCGTGTCACGATGT
>JAYTZB010000656.1:0-1544 GCA_043742085.1 Polyangiaceae bacterium | reverse complement strand
CAACCGTCCAGCAATAGACGAGCCTGGCCTCCGGAGCTTCGAGGCCGCGCAAAAATAGTGGCGGCGGCAGGGCGGAGCGGCGTTTCCTCACGACATCGGAGTCAGGGGGGCGTGACCAGCCGTTCGGCTGCTGGCGCAGCTCGACGCACGATGAATACCGAGAGCGAGCCGGCCCTCAGCCTCTCCACCTCGGCATTCGCGGCCACGAGCTCGCGCTCCGCGCTCGTCGCGTCCTCGCGTGAGCGACCGGGGTCGTGCACGTAGGCGAAGACGGGCGCGGCCTCGAAGGCGGTCCGATAGGCGGCGTGCCGATCCTCGGCGGGGTTCGTTGGCACCACCACGATCTCCTCGCGGAATAGATACGTGAGGCGGTACGACGTCCAGTAGTCGGCCTTCGCGTAGCGCACGTGACGCGCGCGGAGCAGATCGCGAAGCGTGTAGTCATCACGCAGCTCGGGCGTCTCCGCCACGGGAACGACGCCGTGGACGAAGGGCCCGTAGCCCGCCCATCCGGCGATGGCCGACGCGAGCAGGTGGGGGCCTAGCACCAGGCCGAGCCGCCGCTCGCCGAGCACCTGCGCGGCGGGCGCCACGGCGAACGGCGTCATCAGCGTGAGGACGGCGAGGTAACGCATCGAGAAGTGATCCATCACCATCACCGAGACGAGGAACGCCGCGATGGCGAGCGGGAAGGTCGATGCGCCCACGAAGCCGAGGCGCCGCACGTCCGCTGGGAGCGAGCGTCGCAGGGGCGACGCGATGCCGAACGCCACGAGGCCGCCGAGGAGCAGCGCCCCCATGATCCCGAGCGCGTGGATCCACGGGGGCGCATCCCACGCCTGGTAGTCCATGACGTTGCGTGCAAAATACACCTTGTAGCTGAGCGCCCAGGGCAGACAGTCATCGACGAGGAGCCGCCAGTGGTGCGCGAGCATCGAGGTGGTCAGCCCCATCGGCCCGCTCTTCGCGCCGGCGAGCCGATGGATGACGAGGAACGGCAGCAGCCCCACCGCCGCCCCGAGCACGCCAGCACCGATGCGCACCGCCACCGCCCGCCGGCGGTCCTCGCCGTCCTCGCCGTCGTTGCCCCACGCCACGAGCGCCGCGTAGAGCGCGATCAACGGCAGGAGCAGCATGGGATACGGATCCGCCGACACCGCGAGCGTCGCGAGCATCCCGCCCGCCCCCATCGCTCTCGCTCTCGCGCCCGCGCCCGCGCCCGCGCCCGCTCGCGCGCGATCGAGCGCCCAGAACGCCGCGATGGCCAGCGTCAGCGACACCTGCCGCGGCGGATACAACGCATAGCTGTGCACCGAGCTCGGGCTGAGGATCATCGGCGCGGTGCACAGCAGCGCGAGCCATCCGTCGAAGCGGCGTCGCAGCGTCGCGAAGACGAGGTACGTCGCGAGGACGTGCAGGGTCAGCGCCGAGAGCATCAGCACGATGGGCGCCGGCCCGAGCACCGCGAAGAACAGCGCCGCCACCGCCGAGTCCGCGGAGGTCTGGTAGCCGCTCCCCCACAGGAACGGCGAGAGCTCGCCGCG
>JAYTZB010000655.1:0-2000 GCA_043742085.1 Polyangiaceae bacterium | reverse complement strand
AAATGCCTGAAATTGCCGGCCCCCATCGATGGTGTGGTGTACGTCGCGGCGACCAAGGAGGTCTGGGTGACGGCGCCGCACGACGGCAAGCTCTTCGTCATCGACGCGTCGAAGCCGGCGCAGCCCGAAGCGAAGACCATCATCCCGCTGGCAGGCGAGCCCGAGGGCTACGCGGTCGACGAATCGCGCGGCCTGTTCTACACGAACCTCGAGGACCAGGGCGGGACGGTGGTCATCGACGTGAAGACCCATCATCCGCGCGCGACGTGGAGCGCCGGCTGCAACGCCGACGGGCCGCGCGGCATCGGCGTCGACGAGGCGCGTAACCTCCTCGTCGTGGCGTGTACCGATCATCTCCAGGTCCTCGACGCGGGACACGACGGCGCCAGGCTCGGCGCGCTCGACACCGGGGCCGGCGTCGACAACATCGAGCTCCTGGCGACGAAGAAGCTCGTCTACGTCGCCGCCGGCAAGGCCGCTCGACTCACCATCGCGCGCCTCGACGACGGCGGGCAGCTCGCGGTCGTGGCCACCGCCGCCACCTCGCCCGGCGCGCGCAATCCCGTCGCCGACGAGGCCGGAAACACGTACGTCGCCGACTCGCGGGCCTCGCGCATCCTCGCCTTCGACGTGCACGCGCTCGGCCTTTGAGCCGCGACGTTGCTACACTGCCGAGGCGCTCATGACTGACGTCCTCGTCTTCGGCTATGCCGCGCACGGCGCATCGACGGCGATGCGCGAGCGCGTCGCGCAGTTCTCGGCGGTGCTCGGCGTCCTCGCGAAGGCCGAGCTCGCGGTCTACGAGGCCGCGTCCTACGAGGACCTCGCGCGTGCGGTCGTCGCCGGTGAGGTCGACTTCGCGTGGCTGCCGCCGCTCGCGTTCGTCGCGCTCGAGCGACGCAATGCCGTCGAGCCGCTGGTGTCGGCGCAGCGCGGAGGAGACACCGCGTTCTACTCGGCGATCATCGTCGCGAAGGACTCCGAGCTCGAGACGCCGGAGGACCTCGCGGGCGCGCGTGCGGCATGGGTCGATCGGTACAGCGCGAGCGGCTACGTCGTCCCCCGCGCCGGTCTCGCCGCGGTGGGCATCGATCCGCGCGTCGCGTTCGCGGAGGAGCGTTTCTGGCATTCGCACGAGGCGGTGGTCCGTGCCGTCGTCGCGGGGCGCGCCGACTTCGGCGCGACCTACGCGGGCGTCGACCTGAACGGCGAGATCACGCGCGGCGCCTGGATGGACGTGCAAGGCGCCGACGAGGCCGTTCGCGTCCTCGTGCGCTTCGGCGCCATACCCGGTGACGTGGTCGCTGCGCGCACGCAGCTCACGATCCCGCGGCGTGACATGATCACACGTGCGCTCCTCGCCATCTCGCGCGAGCCGGAGCATCGCTTGCTCCTCAGCGACGCGTTCGGCATCGACGAGTTCCGCCGCTGGGTCAGCGCCGGCTACGACGCGCTACGCCGCCTCGCCGAGGATGCCTCCAAGCGCGGCCTCCTCGAGGGCAATGCCGACGAGGACGAGGACGACGGCGAGTACGATGACGAGGAGTACGACGCAGAAGCCGCCGACGAGGAGCTCGGCGAGACGAACGAGCTCGGCGGCATGACGGATGGCGGCGGCGATCCCGCGCACGATCGCCCGGAAAAGCCTCAGAAGGGCTGACGCTCAGAGGCTGGGGACAGGCGACGCGTGGCCCTTCGCGTCGAGGACCTCCATGCTGTCGTGACCCTTCGTCGAGACGTGCAGGAGCGCGCCGGGGCTGACGCCGCTGCCGCTGGCAACCGAGCCACGAACGGCGCCTCGCTGAGCCACCGGAGGTCCACCGCCGTCAGCCCTGCTTCGCGGTCGCCTCGCGATCGAGGCGATAGCCGAGGCCGGGGACGTTGGTGATCGGAACCCGTGCGCCTGCCAGCTCGATCTTCTGGCGCAGCCGGCCGATGTAGACGCGCAGGTACTGGAGCCGGCCTCGATGCGCGGGTCCCCACACGCGCGTGAGGAGATC
>JAYTZB010000654.1:0-2113 GCA_043742085.1 Polyangiaceae bacterium | reverse complement strand
GCGGATCATCAATCCTCGTCGCTGGGGGGCACGGGTGCGGGCGGTCCGCCGTCGGCGTGGACGCCGATCTTGGCGGCGCAATCGGCCCAGACGACGTCGGTGCAGCGACGCGGCGTGCGTGCGACGCAGGCGACGACGTTGTCGCCTTCCCTCTCGAGGATGCGGTCGAGGATGAACTCGCAGCCGCGACGGCACTCGTCCTCCGAGCACTGCCGGCTCGCGCGCTTCGTGCACGACGCCGTGCACCTGTCGATGGGCCGGTTCTCCGGCTCGATGGCCCGTCCGCATCCGCCCGCGAGCGAGCCCAGCACGACGACGCCGAGCAGGCCCACGAGGCCGACGATGACACGAGGCAGGGACACCTACGTCTTCTACCTTTCGAGCGTCACGAACTCCACCCCTTCCGTCTCGGCGGCGCGGCGCTCGACCTCGCGCCACACGCTCCGATCGAAAGGCGGAAAGAACGTGTCGGCATCCACCACGCGATGCACCTCGGTGAGGTGGATGCGCGTCGCGAGCGGCATCGCCGCCGCGTAGATGGTGGAGCCGCCGATGACGTGCGGCTCGGGATCGGTGGTGCGCGCGGCGGCGATGGCGGCCTCGAGGGTCGTGAAGACCTCGGCGCCTTCGAGCGCGAGGCCTGCCTGTCGGCTGATCACGATGTTGCGACGACCGGGGAGCGGCTTGCCGACCTCGTCCCAGGTCTTGCGGCCCATGACGATGGCATGGCCCATGGTGACGTTCTTGAAGTGCTTGAGGTCCTCGGGGATCCGCCACGGCACCTTGCCGTCCTTGCCGATCGCGCCGTCGTCGCCGATGGCCACCACCATCGCGAGGGGCGCGCGGTGCTCGGGATCGCTCATACGGAGACCTCGGCGGCGATGTGCGGATGCGGGTCGTAGCCTTCGATGGTGAGGTCCTCGAAGCGCATGGTGAAGAGGTCCTTCGCGTCCGGATTGATCAACAGCCTCGGAAGCGGACGTGGCGCTCGGGTGAGCTGCAGCTTCGCTTGCTCGAGGTGGTTCTTGTAGAGATGCGCGTCGCCGAATGTGTGGACGAAGTCGCCCGGGCGGAGGCCGCTGACGTGCGCGATCATCATGGTCAGCAGCGCGTAGCTCGCGATGTTGAAGGGCACGCCGAGGAACACGTCGGCGCTCCGCTGATAGAGCTGACACGACAGCTCGCCGTCCTGCACGTAGAGCTGGAAGAGCGTGTGACACGGCGGGAGCGCGACCTGATCCGCCTCCTTCGGGTTCCATCCCGTCACGATGAGGCGCCGGCTGCTCGGGTTCTCCTTGATGTCGTGGAGCACGCGCTTCAGCTGATCGACGCCGTCGTCCGCGTAGGTGCCGTCGGCCTCCTTCGTCGCGCCGAAGTTCCGCCACTGGTGACCGTAGACGGGGCCGAGGTCCCCTTCGCCGCGGCCGAAGCGCGCGGTCTGCTCGGCCGTGGCCCAGTCGTTCCAGATGCGAACGCCCGCGTCTTGCAGCGGCTTCACGTGCGTCTCGCCGCGCACGAACCAGAGCAGCTCGTGCATGATCGATTTGACGTGCAGCTTCTTCGTGGTGAGGAGCGGAAAGCCCTCCCGCAGGTCGAAGCGCATCTGGTGACCGAAGATCCCGCGCGTGCCCGTGCCGGTCCGGTCCGCGCGGTCCTTACCGCGATCGAGGATGGTGCGGAGCAGATCGAGGTACGCCTGCATCCGCTCCGATTAGCACTATTTCGTGGGGAGCGGCAGGATCGAGCCGCACGGGAACTGCGCCGACAGCGACGCATTCGGCGTCGATTTCAGCGTGGTGCACGCCGAGCCGAGGAGCTCGAGGGTGCTCGCGTCCTTGAGGTGCCAGCCGGTGCCGAAGGGCACGTTCATGCCGTTGAGCGTGACCGTTCCCTGGCTCTCGGAGCCCGCCTGCACCTGACCGTTGAGCATGAAGGTACAGGTCCGTGCATCGAGGACGATCTTGGTGAGCGCGTCGATGAGCTGCTGCGGGGTCGACGGCAAGATCGCGCCGGCGTCTCCGGTGGCAGGGTCCTGACCTTGTCCCGCGTTGGCGACTTCCTTGAAGTGCGCCTGTGCAGCGGGATCAGAGGCGCCGATGGCGATCACGAACGT
>JAYTZB010000653.1:0-2828 GCA_043742085.1 Polyangiaceae bacterium | reverse complement strand
TTCGCGTCGAGCTCGAAGATGAGATCACTGGGCGGCCCGACGCGGTTGATGAAGAACGTGCGCCCGTTGGACATCGCGAGCTGCGGGTCGGTGCCGAGGTTTACCCCGGTCGTTGCCGGACTGAGCTCGCAGTGATTCGGCGCTCCGCACACTTCGCTCGACAAGCTGTCGCTCGCCGCCACCAGCACCTCCACGTCGTCGCACGAGGTCGGTGCCGCCGGCGCCGTCGCGGTCGAGCCACACGCCCCCACCGCACCGCCGAGGAGCGCAAAGGCCACGGACGCGAGCGATCGGCGCGACGAAAGAATCACGACAGGGAGGTGAACCCTCCCTGCGGCGCGCCGTCAACCGAAACGAGGCGTCGGCCTACTTCAGGTTCCGCGGGTCGGCGATCTGACCGCTCGGAGTGAGCCCGGCCTTCTGCCAGCGTTGCTCGTCGCTGAGGCCCGGCTCGGCCGGAACCGGCGTCGTGTCGTGCACCACCATCTCGCTGCGCATCGAGCCGTCACCGCCGTGGAAGGGGCGCACGTCGATGGTCAGGCGCTTCTGCGGATCGCCGAGCGGAACCACCTCGACGAGGAGCGTCGAGCTCGAGCCGGGCGTGACCTTTCCGTCCTTCACGCGCACGCGCACGAAGTTGACGAGATCCTCCGGCGACAGCGCGCAGTAGACGTCGATGGTCTTCTCGAATCTCGCTTCGACGCGCGCGAGGCGGGGCAGGGGCAAGCCGAACGCGCGGTCCTTGCCCTCGACCGCCTCGCCGGTGACGAGATGGTCGGGCGGCTTCGTCTCCGCCGGCGGCGGCTTGTCCTGCGGCTTGCAGGAGCTGCAAGCCAGGACGCCGCTCATCACGACGATGCCGATGCCGACGCCCACGCCGCGCCGCGACCGCAATGCGCTCAGTCGACGACGAGTGCCCATGCGTCGATCGAGGCGGTGGTCTTCGGAAGAGGACGCGCGATGGTACGGCGTTCGGCCTGCGGAGTGCCGGTTGCCGTGCCGCTGCCGCGCGAGGTCGTGGCGCCGAAGAAGATCTGGTAGGTCGTCGAGGTCAGGCCGCTGACGACCGGGTCGCCGGCGCTTCCGCCGAACGACGCACAGGACTGCGCCGCCTGCACGGTGACGCCGGGGATGATGGCGCCCTTCAGCGCGGGATCCGTGACGGGCTCGTTCTGGACGACCGCACCGGCGCATGCCTGCGTCACCACGTCGACGCCGGTAGCAAGCGGACACCATCGCTTCGCGCCGCCGCCAGCGACGACGCCGCCTTCCGCGGTCACGTAGTCGACGCCCCACAGCCGGGCAACGCCGCCTTGGTCGCACGTGCCGGCCGCGGGATACGCCGGCTTGTAGCTCGCGAAGTAGAGCGTGCGGTCGAACACCGTCATCGGGCCGGTGACGCGCTCGGCATTGGGGAGCGCGGAGTACCAGTTGACCTTCGCCTGGCCCGCGCCGCCCGGCGACGCCGGCCGCTGCTCGAGGAGCGAGTAGACGTAGTTGTTCTCGGTCGAGACCGACAGGTTCTCCTGGTCGCCGGTCGCCACGTTGAGGACGAGGCTGCCCGACGGGTCCTGGGAGAGGAGCATCGGAAGCGCGATGGGCTGGCTCTGCGCGAACGTCGGCGTCGGCGAGGGCAGCCCGATGTTCACGAGATCCTGGAAGAGGGAGACCGACCACTTCGTGGGGTCCGGCGAGCTCACGTCGATCCGCCAGACCGTACCGTCCGCGTCGCCGACGAAGATCTTCTGCGTCGTCGTACCCACGGTGTTGGGATAGATGGCCGGCGTTCCGACGATCGGCGAGTCGAACGGCGAGTTGATGGTCTTGGCGAGGATCTTCTTCGGGACGTCCTGCGTCGCGCGCCCGAAGTGGCGGATGATCTCGCCCGTATCGAGGCGAACGATGGTCACGCCGCGTCCGGGAACCGGATCGGTACAGGTCGCCGCCCACTGCCGGACCGCCGTGCGCGGCGCGAAGCCCGTCGCGCTGGAGTCGGTGGTCGCCGTCGCGAACGTGGTGCCGACGGCGCGCGGGCAGGAGCCGCCCTTGACCGGGGGGCCGTCGATGCCGCCGGGCAGAATGGCGACGCCGATCTGGCGAGCGACGCCGTTGCCCGGATCGACCTGGAGCGTCGCGATGGCGGGCGTGCCGCTCTCCTTGCCGAAGAGCGAGACGAGCTGCGCTCCGTCGCGCGCGACGCGTGACTTCTTCGCGGGGTCGCCCGACGCGGCCTGCTCGACGTCGGTGAGCTGCCAGAGGAAGTGCGGACCCTTCGCGTCCCACGCGGTCGCCGCGCTGTTCGCGGGCGTGAAGCGACCCTGGCAGCCGTTCGGGTTGCCGGCGAAGCCGGTGGCGTTCTTGTTGTCGCAGTCCGTGTCGGTCACGTTCAGCGCGTAGTAACCGGCGCCGCCTGCGCCCATGCCCGCGACGAGCGTCGTGTGGAAGTCGTCCGCGGAGGGCGCGGCGGGATTGTTCAGACGATCCCAGACCGTGTCTTTGACGACGGGGGTGCCGTCGAGCAGGATCTGCTGGCCGCTGGGGTAGTTCGTGGCGATCTTCGGCAGCACTGCCGGCGGCACGAACGCCCACAGCTCGAAGTTGTTGGGGTCGAACGTGTTCGTGGCGAGCGCCTTGAAGGCGTGCAGCACGCCGTCCATGCTCGCGACGTACATGACCTGGCGTCGCGTCGCGTGAGCCTGCGCGAAGAGCTGGTAGGAGTCGTCGCGAAGGAACTGGTTGGGGATGCCGACGAGCGTGGGCGACGAGCGGTAGATGCCGCCGAGCGCGGCGCACGCCGGAACGCAGACCTCGCCGAGGACGGCGGTGCC
>JAYTZB010000652.1:0-6391 GCA_043742085.1 Polyangiaceae bacterium | reverse complement strand
GGGCGGAGCAGCGCATTCGCACGCGCAAGATCGTGAATGCGGCCGGCGCGTGGTCGCCGGAGATCGCGAAGCTGGTGGGCGTCGAGCTGCCGAACAAGCCGCATCGCCACGAGATCTGCTCGACGGAGCCGCTGAAGCCGTGGCTGAAGCCGCTCGTCGCCGACCTCGGGAACGGCCTTTATTTCAGCCAATCCACGCGCGGAGAGATCGTCGGCGGGATCGGGCAGGAGCGCGTACCGCCGGGCCTCGACCAGAACAGCTCGTTCGCGTTCCTCGGTCTCTACGCGCGCGCGCTGACCGCCGCGTGCCCGGTCCTCGGCAAGGTGAAGGTCCTCCGCCAGTGGTCGGGCTGCTACGACGTGACGCCCGACGCCAACCCCATCGTGGGCGGCGTCGATGCCATCGAGCACTTCTACCAAGCGTCCGGCTTCATGGGCCACGGCTTCATGATGGCGCCCGTCATGGGCAAGCTGATCGCCGAGCACATCGCCGAGGAGACCCACCTCCCGATGTTCGATCGGTGGAATCTCCGTCGCTTCAAGGACGGCAACCTCCTCACCGAAGCGATGATCATCGGTTAGCGCGCGCGTCAGGCGGCGCTACAGATAGCCACCGATGCCGAGCCAGGCCTGCATCGAGAAGAGCGAGCCCTTGAGGTCGTCGGTCTGCGTCTTCGTGCTGGTGGTGCTTCCGGTCGTGCCGCCCGAGACCGTCGTCGTCGACGTGCTCGTGCTCGAGACCGTCGCCGACACCGTGTAGTCGATGCCGACGCCGACGAGCAGGTTGAACGAGTCGGTCAGGCGGAACGCGACGGGCGCGTCCGCGCCGACGGCGATCGCGAAGATGCTCGCGCTGTTCTTGCTGTCCGACGGCGACGCCGACGCACCAGCGAACGTGAGACCGAGGCGCGGCGTGAGATCGACCTTCTCGCTCAGCGGGATGCGGTAACCGATGCGCGGAGTGAGCGTGTAGAGGAACACCGAGCCGACGTCCTGGCTCTTGCTGCCCGAGCTCGTCGAGGCCGAGAGCCGCGTGAAGCCGATGGCGCCGCCGAGCGTGAGGTTCGACGGGAGGATGAAGTCGACGCCGAGACGCGGCACCGCGAACGGGTTCGGCGTGACGCCTCCGACGCCGAGCGCGACGAGCGAGACGCTCGAATCGTCGGTGCTCGACGCGGCCTTCGCGTAGCCGATGCCGCCCACGCGCTCGAGCGCGAGGCTGAACGACGGGACCTTCGACGCGGCTTCGGCCGGGGCCGCAGGAGCGGTGGAGGGCGGCGACGCAGTCACGGGCGCGGGCGCGTTGTCCTGCGCGGCCGCGGGAACAGCGACGAGGAGGAGACCGAGCGCGACGAGTGACGATGCGAAGCGCGACGAACGACGAGCGCGAACGCTCTGCCAGGAATTCATGAGACGAGACCTCCGAGAAGCGAAAGGAGCGTGGGAGCGAAGCGAGCTCAGGCGCACTGCAAGGCAGAGGCCGAACCGCTCGCTACGTCAGGATCGCTCCCGCGACGAGGATTCTCGCGCTCACGTCGTCTCCGCCACGACAGCGGAGCACACTCGCCCGTGACGAGTCGTTCACACTCCCGAAGTCGCCTCGCTCAGTGGGCGGCCGGGGCCGGGCCCGCCGCCTTCAGCAGCGGAGCGCCGATCGGGAGCAGGCTCTTGCCGGACGCGTTCACGAGGACGAGCGCCACGGCGATGTAGAGGGCCAAGAGCATCAGGGCCACCGTCGCGATCGCGATCGGCATCGCGAGCGCCTGGGTGTGGAGCAGCTCGCGCGCGATGCGGAGCCCGTAAATGAGGTCGATGTCGAGGAGGAACACGACGAGCAGCTTCGAGTAGAACGCGAAGGCGTAGGTCATCGCGAAGAAGATGACGAGGAAGCACGCGTCGACCGCGAAGACCACCGCCGAGCTCGGGGGCTTGCCGTTGACGAGCCCGTCGAGGGCCCACCAGTTGATTACCCAGTTGAACGAGAACGTCGTGAGCAGCGTGCCGCCCAGCATGTTCTTGTTCGCGAAGCTCATGAGCCCCGCGAGGAACTGACAGCCGCCGCCGAAGAGGAGGCAGAAGATGGCGGTCGTGCGCAGGGCATCGAGGGTGGCCGCCGACTTCATCCCGAACGCGAGGGGAAGGAGCGCGGCGCAGCCGATGGCGAGGCCGAAGAGGCCGAGCGCGGTCGGGTCGGCAAAGCTCAGCGTGACCGGCGCAGCGACGGGCGCGGCGCTCGGCGCGCTCCCGCTGGTGATCGCGGGCAGTGAAGCGGTCTCGCCGCTCTGGGGCGCGTGGTCGTTGTTCATCGTGTCCCTCATTGCCACTGCGACTGCGCTCATGATGCCGCCTTCCGGACGAGATCGTCGGTGATGCGGAGCGCGATGCCCGCCTGATTGTGCCCCACACCCGAGCCGACGAGCACCACGAGATCGCCGGTCTTCATCTTGCCGGTCACGATCGCGTCGTGGAGCGCCATCGGGATGCACGCGGAGCCGGTGTAGCCCCACTTGTCCATGATGGTGTGCGCCTTCTCGTTCGGGAGCCCGAGGTTGACCATGGCCTTGTCGATGGTGCGCTTGCGGACCTGCGTGAAGATGACGTGGTCGATGTCCTTCACCGCAAAGCCGTTGATCTCCGCGAGGCGGTTGACCACGGCGGGCCAGCCGATGTCGTTGATCTCCGCGGGGTACTTCTCGACCATGCGCACGGTGGTGCGACCGGCCGCGATCGACGCGACGCTCGCCGGCTCGGCGGTGCCGCCGCTGTAGATGCCCCAGTGCTTCGAGTACGCGCCGTCGGCGCGAAACGCGGACATGAGCAGGCTCGGCGTCTCCGAGCGCGTGAGGAGCGCGGCGCCTGCGCCATCGCCGTAGAAGAAGATGCCCTGGTCCTCGGGGTCGGCGAGCTTGTGCATCATGTAGGCGCCGATCACGAGGACGTTCTGCATCCACGGGTTCGTCACCATGAGGCCGTTCGCGGTGGCGAGCGCGGTCGGGAACGAGGCGCATGCGCAGCCGACGTCGTAGGTGCCGGCCTTCGGTGAGCCGAGCTTCTGCTGCACGACCACCGACGTGGCCGGCGTCATGTAGTCCGGCGAGTCGGTGCCGACGATGATGAGGTCGACCTCCTCGGGCGAGACGCCCGCGCGGCTGAGCGCGTGGCGTGCGGCGCGGACCGCGAGGTCGGATGTCGCCCAGTCCTCGGGCGCGTACCAACGCGTCTTGATGCCGGTGGTCGCCTCCATCTTGTCGATGTACTCGGGCGCCGTCTTCGCAAAGCGCGCGCGAAGGACGTCGTTGGGGACCTCGATCTCGGGCACGTACATGCCCGTGCTGCGAATGGCGACGTGGCCAGCGGGGGAGCTCATGGGGCGCTATGTTGCACCGCAACATAGGTTCGTCAACCAGATCCGCTCGCACCCTCGATTATCGCCGATTAGGCCGGTATTTGACGCATTGCGCCGATGTTGCTCTGCAACATCAGCGCGTCGTAGGAGGGGGTCCGGGGGTGAGAACCATCGTTGACACCCCCACTCGCCAAGCACTACTGTCCGGCCTCGGAAATCGGGGGATTTTCCCTGCTTTCGTCGTCTCGCGATCTGGAGAAAGCTCGCATGAAGAAGGTCTCGGCGTTCGCTTCGGTTCCCTGTCGCGTCGCGTTTGCCACGCTCACCCGGCTGGCGCTCCTCGCGCCCGTCCTCGTCACGTCGGCGGGCACGCTCGGTCTGGTCGGCTGCGCCGACGAGAACGATCCGAAGACCTGGGCCAAGCGGCTCGACGACCCCGCGCAGCGCGTGCCGGCCATCAAGCGGCTCGACTCGTTCTTCACCGACGCGATGGGCTCGGCCAGCACGCCGGTCAAGCGCGAGGACGAGAAGGTCAAGAAGGTCCTCGACGACTCCGTCGAGCCCCTGACCAAGACGTACATCGCCGGCGGCCTCGACGAGAAGACCCGCAAGGACCTCATGAAGCTCCTCGGCGACATGGGCGATTCGCGTGCAGCACCGGCCTACGCCAAGGCGTTCAAGGACTACGAGCCGGGCAAGAACGACGAGGACGTGAAGTACGCCGCGCAGGGCACGACCGCGCTCGCGAAGGCGGGACCGATCGCCGATCAGGGCCTCGTCGATGCGCTCTGGGAGTGCTTCGCCAAGTTCCAGCCCTCGAAGGCCAAATCGATCAACCTCGTCAAGGATCTCCAGAACGCGGTGATGGTCGTCAAGTCGCCGACCTACGGCCCCAAGGCGGTCGAGAAGCTCGCGGCGCCCGTCAGCGATCCGAAGGATCCGGCACAGGGCATGGACCAGATCCAGTTCTGGCAGCTCACGGCAGCCCGCCTCATCGGCGAGCTGAAGTTCACGCCCGGCGTGAAGCCGCTCGTGAAGGTGCTGATGACGCCGACCAAGGGCGATCTCATCTTCCCGGTGCGCCTCGCGCTGACCCGCATGCCGAAGGAGGCCGAGCCGGTCCTCATCAGCGCGCTGAAGGGCACCGATCCCGACCTCGCGGCGCTCGCCGAGAAGTACCCGGACAAGGCCTGGCTCCCGCGCGTCGCCGAGCCGCTCGCGTACATCTCGCGTCCCGCGGGACGTGACGCGATCCTCGAGGCCCTCGACAAGGCCGACAACGATTCGAACCGCACCATCCTCGCGACGGAGCTCACCCACTTCCCGAGCGACGCGAAGACCGTGAAGGCCTACGTCGACGCCTACAACAAGGTTCCGGCGAACGCCGCCATCGCCCTTCTCGGCGGTGGCAACGGCCACGCGATCATCGCGCAGTCGGCCGCGAACTTCTTCGATCCGACGCTCACCGATTGGCTCCTCAAGGAGACCGCCGCCGCCAAGGGCGAGGCCGCCGATGCCATGCCGCCGGCCGCGCTCCAGGCCGCCATCAAGCTGATGACGAACACGTCGTCGAAGGCCGTCGGCGACGCGGTCGGGAAGATCCCCGGCCAGGCGCTCGAGAAGGACATGTACAAGAGCGCCTCCGCGGTGCTCGACAAGTGCAAGCAGGACGCGGCGTGCTACGTCGCCGTGCTCGACACGCCGGTCCCGTCGACGCCGCCCACGGCGAAGATGGGTCACGTGAAGGCGGCGTGGATGGCCGGCATCTACGGCAACGCGCAGACCAAGAACGATCTCGTCGCCAAGGTCGACAAGATCAAGGACGGCTCGGTCCGCCTCGCCATGGTCGAGGCGATCGATCACCTCTCGCCGCAGGGCGATGCGGCGAACGCCGACAAGCTCGAGGCCATCGTCGACAACGACCGGAAGCTCAACGCGAACTACGCCACCGAAGAGGTCTACAAGATCGCGTTGAAGCTGAGGTCACGCGTGCCGTGATCAGGCTGGAGGTCACGCGCGGAGAGAGCGTCGGTACGACGCTCGAGCCGACAACGGATGTCGTGAGGATCGGGCGCGCCGAGGGCAATGACCTCGTCGTTCCCGATACTCACGTGTCGAGCGAGCACGCCAAGATCGTGTTCGCCGGCGAGCGCTACGTCATCGTGGACCAGCGCTCGACGAACGGCACGGCCATCCTCCGCCGTGGCGAGCGCATCGCGGTCGACGACACGCAGAACCGGGAAGCTCCGCTCGAGGACGGCGACATCATCGAGCTCGGCTCGGCCGATCGCATCGTGCACCTCGCGGTGACGGTGAAGGACGAACCGGACGACGCGCGCGTGTTCGCGCTGAAGAAGATCGAGGACCTCGTCCCGCAGGCGCTCATCGTCGAGAAGGACGACAACCGCCTGCGCACGCTCTACGACGCGCAGAAGAAGATCGGCTCCGCGCCGGATCTCGCCGAGGTGCTCGTCGCCATCTGCGAGTCGAGCTTCACGCTCGTGCCGCTCGCCACGCACGTCACCATCGTGCTCCGCGACGACGACAACGAGGAGGTCGCCAAGACGCCCGCCGCTGCCCGCGGCGCCGCCGGCTACGTGCCGGTGATGACGCGCGTGCGCGGTCAGGAAGCGCCGTCGAGCTCGCCGATTCCCATCACGCGCAGCGTCTTCCGCAAGGTCATCACCGAGCGCGCCGCGGTCGTCGCCGCCGATGCTCCGTCCGAGGTCGGGCAGAGCGAGTCGCTGATGGGCGCGCAGATCCGCTCCACGCTCGGCATTCCGCTCTGGAAGGGCGACGACATCCTCGGCGTCATCCAGGTCGACAACCGCGAGTCGGGTGTCCTCACCAGCGCCGATCTCGAGATCATGGCGGTGCTCGCGCACAACGCCTCGCTCGCCGTCGCCAACGCGCGGCTCGTGAAGCGCCTGCGCGCCGCCGAGGAGCGTCTCAAGAAGGAGAACACGTTCCTCAAGAGCAAGGAGCAGGAGCGCCGCGGCGGAAATCGCGCCGGTGGCGGCCCCGAGATCATCGGCGCGAGCGCCCC
>JAYTZB010000651.1:0-6720 GCA_043742085.1 Polyangiaceae bacterium | reverse complement strand
CTGCCGGTCCGTGACGCGCGCATCTACTGCAACGAGCCGAGCGAGGAGCCGAACGGCGTTCGCGAGCTCTACTTGCGCCTCATCCGCGAGGCGCGCCGCGCGATCTTCATCGAGAACCCGTACCTCTACCACCCCGCGATCCCCGAGGCGCTGTGCGCGGCGAAGAAGGCGACGCCCGATCTCGAGATCGTGCTCATCGTTCCGTCGGGTCGTCACAACGACAACGCGTTCGGGCAAGACGCCCAGGAGCACGAGTACGTGCGCTACCTGGAGTGCGGGATCGAGGTCCACGAGTACCAGAACCACTTCAACCACCTGAAGATGGCGGTCTTCGACGAGCGGTTCTCGATCCACGGCTCGACCAACCTCAACTGCCGCAGCCTCGAGGACGACAAGGACTTCGAGCTCGTCGTGCTCGTCGACGACGAGGGCCTCGCGCGGTGGGTGCTCGAGAACGTTCGCGATGTCGACCGGCGCAACGCCCGCCGTATCGGAGACGAGGACCTCCACGGCACCATCGCCGCGTTCCGCCGCCGCGTGCGAGACCCTCGGACCCTCGCCATGCTCGCGAAGCGCGTGCTCTGAGGGCTTGATTCAGCGCAAATCCTGGGGCTCCGGGATTTCTCTGGTGCGGCTGTCGATCCGCGGTCGGCTCGTTCGTCGTCATCTCGAAGGCGCGAGAGAGGCGGGATGGACCGCAGCTCGACGTGGCCTCCGGAGACACGCCACATGTCCGCAGAGAATCCCGCGACCGCCCTCTATGCCCTGGCGGCCACGATCGTCGCCCTCCACCTGGTCGCGCTCGCGCTGTGGACCGGCACCGTGCGCGTCATGCGCAAGCAGTGGGTCAACCCGGAGGACGCCAGACTGAACAAGGGAGAGCACGTGGACCTCGAGCACGAGGACGTCAGCCGCGTGAAGCGAGCGCACGGAAACGCGATCGAGAATGCGCTTCCGTTCTTCGTGGTGGGCGCGCTCTACGCGGCGACGGCGCCGGGGCGGACCGCGGCGCTCGCCTACTTCGGGACCTTCGTCGCGGTGCGTCTCCTCCACTCGATCTTCTATCTGTGGGGCCGGCAACCGTTCCGGACGCTGTCGTTCGCGGCGGGCGTGCTCGCCGTGATCGGCATGGCGGTGCACGTCCTCCGCTTCTTCGCGTGAGCGGCAGCATGAAGCGAGAGCGGCGTCAGTCCTTGGGCGCGACGGCGAACGCGATCTTCTTCACGCCCGCCGAGTGCAGCGCATCGATCGCGACGATGACCGCACCGTGGGTCGCGATCCTGCACGCGGCGATGACGGCATGGAGATCGGCGGCGCCTTCCCCCGCTCGAGCCTTCAGGGCGCGCGTAAGCGCCGCGCCGCCGGCGACCGGCGCACCATCGAGGCGAAGAGAGCCATCGGGCGCGACCTCGACGGCCAGCGTCACCTGCGTTGCCACGTGGTTCGCCGCCAGCGGCACCTGCATCGGGATCGCCTTCGTCACCGCCGACGGCGAGACGGCTCATCGTTCAGGGATGGCGCGCACCTGGAGCGACTCGAACGACGTCAACGCCGAGGACGCGACCATCACGTCAGATCACTCGCCGACCTTCGGGTTGTTGAAGTTGCCGCGCGGGACGTCCGCCCAGATGCACGACGGGTCGGACGGGTTCGAGTTGCACTTGTCCATGAACTTGAGCGCCTCGCCGTACTTGCTGGTGTCCCAGTTGGCGGCGGTGAGGCCGTCGAGGCGGGGCGCCATCCAGTGCGAATTCTCGAACTTCTTCCCGGTGTCGGTGATGTTCGAGTAGTAGTCCTCGCCCGTTCCGGTCGCCCACTTGGCGAAGTTGTTGAGCGTGCCGCCCGCGAGGCGGTGGCAGTTGTTGCAGGCGCCGACCTCGTCGGACACGAGCTGCTTCGGGAGCGAGAAGCCGAGCTTGTCGGCGCCGACGATGTTGTAAGGAGCGGCGAGGTCGCTGATCAGGAAATCCGGGTGCTCGCCGACCTTGGGAACGATGGTCTTGCCGTTGGAGCGCTTGGCGCCGTCGATCCAGGGCGAGTGCGTGAACGCGCTCTCGCCGTGGCAGGTGCCGGAGCAGTAGCTCTGCACGTAGCTGGACCAGACGGTCGTGGACTTCTCGACGTCGGCCGGGTGGGGGACCTTCGAGCCGTCCTTGCCGGAGCCGATCGAGTTCTGGAAGAAGCACGTGCGACCCGTCTTCGGGTTGTGGCCGATCATGGCCATGTCCGTGAAGGTCTTCGTCTTGGTCATGCCCTTGCCGTCGTCCGCGACCTTGCGGCAGAGGAGCAGCCAGTGCGAGCCCTTGTCGTTCTTCGCCGTGACCACCATCGGGCCGGGCTGGACGCGACCGGTCGCGAGGAACATTCCGTGGTCGGCCTTGGCCATGCAGCCGTAGTCGGATGAGTCGGGGCCGAGCTCCTGGCCGGGGCTGCACTTGTCCTGTGCGACGCCGTCGACGGTGACGGGGATCATCGCGCCTTCGACGCCAGCGATGGGGCCGGTGGAGGTGTCGCCGTCCTTGCCGACGAGGTCGCGGCAGTCGAACGTGTCGTACTTGCCTTCGCCGCGCTTCTTGAAGAAGGGAATCTCGCCGAGCTCCTGCACGCAGAGCTGGCCGTATTCGATCTGGCTCGTGACGTTGGTCTCGTCGAGGGGACCGGCGCCCGCTGCGCCGTTGCCGTTCACGGGGCCGCCGGCGTCGGCGCTGCTCCCGTTGCCCGCGTCTGACCCGCCGCCGCCTTCGCCTTCGAGGCCGGCATCGGCGCCGTTGAAGTGGAGATTCGCGCTGAGCTTGGCGAGCGTGTTGGTGGCCTTGGTGCCCTGGTCCCACGCGTAGGCGAGGTTGGTCGAGAGCTTCGCGCGGACCTTGTCGCCGGCCATCACGCACGCTTCGACGATGGGGTCGGGACCGTACTTCGCGATGTCGTCCTTCACCGACTGCGGGACGCGACCGGTCGCCCAGTTCGGATCGTCGTAGAGCTTCGCGAGATCGAAGACCGACTTTTCGACCTTCGGACCCTGGTAGACGATCTTGCCCGTGAGCTCACGCTCGCCGGAGCCGGCGAGGGGACGCGCCTGGGTGAGCGTCCTGCAATCGAGATCCTTCTGCGACGTGAGCGTCATCTTCCCGCGGCGCACGCGGATGTAGAGCTTCTCGCCGTCCTTGAGGCCGCCGCTGAGCGTCGCCTGGACCTTGCCGCTCTTCTCTTCGTAGCGAAGACCGAGACCGAGCGCGTTGTTGACGCCGGTGATCTGGTCCTCCGAGAGGTCGGCCTCTTCGTCGGCGGGTGCCGCGCAGTGGATGAGCGCGGATCCAGCAGCGACGACCAGGGCAGCGACGAGACCGAGGGAACGGAAGTGGCGCGAGGTCATGATAGGTCCAGCTTCAGCACGGTGCGTGCCACGCCTACCGCGTCAGGAACTCACCTACATTGCGAAGACATCGCGAGGAAACGTTGCGCGTGTTGCGCGGCTCTGGATGGGTAAAGATCCACCGTATCGGGCTGATTTTTCGTCAGTGATCTGCGTTCCGACGCGCGTTGACGCCGGTGAACCACATCTACCGACAGGCACACCCCGTGCACCCGGGCTCGACGGCCCCCCATGCGAACCAAGACCGTCGCTCTCCTCTCTCTGCTCAGCATCGCCGTCCTCGCGGCGTGCAGCTCGTCGCAAGACGACAGCGCGGGCTCCGCAGAGAGCGCGCAGACCGACGAGGACATGGCGCGCGGCGCGCTCCGTACGCTCGGCGCGAAGTTGCCCAACGAGGAGCGCAGCAGCGCGACCTGCCAGAACTGCCATGACCCGAACAAGCTGACGCTCAAGAAGTGGGCGGACAGCTTCAACACGACGGTCGCGTTCATCTCGGACGAATCGAAGTCGGTCGACGAGCGCATCAACTTCATGCGCCGCAATCCGGAAGATCCGGGCTCCGGCTTCGCGCCGTCGAAGCTCGGCATCCTCACCGCCGGCACGCACTTCACGGCGAGCGCCACGGTCGATCCCACGCGCCACCCGCTCACGTACAAGCACACGCAGGTGCTGAAGAAGCTCTTCGCGGGCAAGGACGATCTCCTCAAGCAGTTCCGCGTCGACACGCTCATGCCGATCGAGGTCTCGTACGACCGTCTCAGCACCGTCGAGTTCGAGCGCATCCTCACGTGGGTCGAGAAGGGCATGCCCAAGCTCGACGAGCTCCTGATCGAGGAGCCGCGCCCCACCACCTGCGCCGACGATTTCACGGGGCTGAAGGAGCACGTGCGCTCCGTCAAGTCGACGAACTGGCAAGCGGTCAACAAGGACTCGCGGATGCCGATGTTCGCCTGCACCACCGACGACCCGCTGCACTGCTTCGAGCAGAAGACCGCCGACGGCAAGAGCATCTTCCCGGAGTCGCGCGAGCTCGACACCGCGAAGACGTGGTCGCGCGGCGAGGACAACTTCCGCATCGTCCGCGCGCTCGAGTACAAGACGCACTTCTGGATGCGCACGAGCGCGGATGGTCGCTTCGTTGGCAACGGCGGCGGACCGCGCATCGACAACACCGGCGCCGTCATCGCCGACCTGGGCGCTGCGCTGGATCCCGCGGGACCGAAGACGCGCGACATCGGCGTGAGCGCCTCCTACGACCCCGACTTTTTCCCCGCGAACCAGGGCTTCATGTTCCAGGGCGGCGGCAAGTTCTGCTCGCTCTCGCTCCTGAAGAACCCCGCCACCAAGACAGTGAGCCTCGACGAGCCGCAGTGCTCCAAGCTCGACTCGGTCGGCCTTTACCAGACCGTCGGACAGGTCGCCGGCGATAACGCCATCAGCGACATCTTCGCGGTCAACAGCACCAACGCCGCCGACAACCCCGGCCTCACCGCGTCCGACCACGACCTCCAGCTCACCGCCGGCCCCGAGGCCTCGGTGAAGATCCACGTCGGCGTCGCGCGCGGCAACGACGCGGACGGCGGCTACCAGATCAAGCAGAACGTCACGCTCCCCACGCCGTTCAAGGGCGACACGATGATGTCGCGCAGCGGCCAGCTCATCGGTAGCCGCGTGGCCGGCGAGACCAAGGCGCTCGGCTACGCGCTCGACAAGATCACGTTCGTCCCCGGCGGCGACGGCTACCGCTTCAGCCTCAAGCAAATCGGTCGCATCTGCATGCCCGGCAACAAGGCCAACATCTCCTTCGACGAGCGCTTCCTCGTCACGCACCACTACCTGACGCGCGAGGACTTCGCCTCCGATGCGGCATGGGCGCCGTACAAGGAGAAGGGCGGCTCGGACGTCTACATGGCGGACTTCGTCACCGGCAAGAAGTGGCTGGTCACGCGCATGGCACCCGGGCAGTTCGCGCTCTTCCCGCACTTTCGCTCGGACGGGTGGATGTATTTCCTCGTCCGCGACGCAAACACGCAGAAGGAGTCGATCGTCGCCAGCGACGCCGCCATCCGCTCCGTGATCAACAATCCACTTTGAGCATCAACTAATTGGCCCGTCTCGACCGGCAATGGGTCGATGACGCGACGACGATTGGTATAACGTCGTGGCGTTGCGATGACGCCCGACGATGCTTCGAGCCCGCCGCCTTCGTCCGAGGGTAGGCCGTCGACCCTGCCGCAACCGGCGCTGCGCCGGCTGGCGGCCCTGCTCGACCAGGGCTTCTCGGTGCGCGGTACGCCGACGTTGCAGATGCTCGGCCGGGTGCTCCTCCACGCCGCGGTGGTGGGGGCGGCGGTCGGCATCGCGAGCCTCGTCTTCGTCTACAGCCTCGATCTCACGCAGCACTTCGTGCTGGAGCGGCTCGCTGGGTATCTGCCCCTGCGCGCGGCGGGCGAGGTGGAGGCCATCCCGTCGAGCGGCGTCGTCTTCCGGCCGTGGCTGCTGGTGGTGCTGCCTGGCATCGGTGCGCTCCTCGGTGGCGCGGTCTCGATCCTCGCGCCCGAAACGCGCGGCGGCGGCTCCGACGCGATCATCGACTCGTTCCACAACCATGGCGGACAGGTACGTCGCCGCGTCCCGCTCGTGAAGATGATCGCGTCGATCACCACGCTCGGCTTCGGAGGCTCCGGCGGACGCGAGGGACCGACGATGCAGATCGGCGGCTCGATCGGCTCGCTGGTCGGTCGCTACCTGCGCGTCACCGACCGCGAGCGGCGCATCCTGCTCGTCGCCGGCACTGCCGCGGCGATGTCGGCGGTGTTCAGGACGCCGCTCGGCGCGGCGCTCCTCGCCGTCGAGGTGCTCCATCGCGACGACTTCGAATCCGATGCGCTGGTGCCGTCGGTCCTGGCGAGCGTCGTCTCGTACTCGGTGTTCATCTCGTTCTTCGGCGAGTCGACGCTCTTCGCGCACGCCGTGAAGTATCCGTTCGTGCCCACGCATCTCCCGCTCTACGCACTGATGGCGCTGCTGGTGAGCGCGATGGCGGCGCTCTTCGTGAGGACGCTGCATGGCGTGCGCAAGATCTCCGCGACCATCGATGTCCCTCCCTGGACCAAGCCCGCGCTCGGTGGCCTGCTGCTGGGCGTCCTCGCGACGCCGCTCGTTTACTACTTCAGCTCACGCATGGGGGAGGGGCAGGGCCTGGGCATCCTCGGCGGCGGTTACGGTGCCGCGCAGGTGTCGATCTCGGGCGCATCCTGGTTCCCGGAGGGCTGGCGCGGCGTGCAGGTGTTGCTCGCGCTGGGCGTCGTGAAGATCGTGGCCACGTCACTCACCGTGGGCAGCGG
>JAYTZB010000650.1:0-2492 GCA_043742085.1 Polyangiaceae bacterium | reverse complement strand
TCTGGCGGCGCCGATGACCCCGCCGTGCCGGAATTCAAGGCGTGGCGTGCCCGGCGGTGAAGGGCCGTTCAGTCTTTTCCGTGGGCATGGGCGCCGATGCTAGCGTATCGTCCTACTGTCCCCTGCACGAAGGCGGCGCGGTCGAGCGAGTTGACCTCATCGTCGACGACGAGCGCTGGAGCAGTGGCCGAGTCTGTCGCCGACGTATCTCGACTGCTCGCGCTCCGCGACATGGGTGATGAGCTGCACGTGATGCATTCGATATCCGGGAGCGAGTCGCGCTCGTGGCGGTGATGCTACGGCTCCCCGCTGGCGCGCGCAGCGCGGCCATCACGTCGGGAGCGATGATCGCGCAGCAGGTCGCCGGCAAGGCGGCTCGCGACGCGCTCTTCCTGACGAACTTCAGGGTCGAAGATCTTCCCGCGATGATGGCGGCGTCCGCTGCGGTGTCCCTGTTCGCTGCGTTCGGCCTCTCGCGGCTGATGGTGCGCTACTCGCCCGCGAATGTGGTGCCCGTAGTGTTCGCCGCGAGCGGCGCGGGGCTGATCGCCGAGTGGGGAGTGAGCTTCGTCGCACCACGAATCACCGCGGTCGCGCTGTACCTGCACACGGCGCTCTTCGGGGCGGTCGTGATTTCCGCATTCTGGTCGCTCGTCAACGAGACCTTCGCACCGCACTCGGGCCGCCGTGCCGCGAGGTGGATAACCGGGGCTGGCACGTTGGGCGGGGTGATCGGCGGTCTCATCGCTTGGCGCGCGGCCCATCTCATTCCGCTGCCTTCGATGCTCGTGCTCCTCGCGGGGGTCAACGTGGTCTGCATTTGGGGGAGCTGGCGTCTCCGGAGCATTTCCGCGAGTCTCGACGCCGACGTCGCGCTCGTCGCCGGTGGTGCGGCGGACGACGTGCCGGGCGTGCCGGGCGCGCCTGAGCTGCCGACGCGAGCGCTCTTCCGGCTGCTCTGGGGTACGCCGTACCTTCGCAACCTCGCGCTCGTCGTCGTGCTCGGCGCCGTGACGTCGGGGCTGCTCGATTATGTCTTCAGCGTCGTCGCCGTCGATCACTACACGAGGGGCCCTCAGCTCCTCGCGTTCTTCGCGAGATTCTGGCTCGTCGTCGGCCTTCTGTCGTTCTTGCTCGAAACGCTGCTGGGCAAAATTGCGCTCGAGAAGCTTGGTCTGGCTTTCACCGTCGCGATCCTGCCCGCGGTGGTGGTCCTCGGCAGCGCCGTTGGCATCGCGGTGCCCGGTCTCATGAGCATGGTCGTGCTGCGAGGCGGCGAGGCATCGCAGCGGAACTCCCTGTTCCGCGCGGCCTACGAGCTGCTCTACACGCCGCTCTCGGCGCAGAAGAAGCGCGCGGCGAAGACGTTGATCGACGTCGGTTGCGATCGCGCAGGCACGGTGGTGGCCGGCGGAGTCGCGATGGCGACCGTAGCGCTCTGCGAGGCACCGTTAGCCGGGATGGTTCTGCTCGTCATCGCGATGGGCTGCGGGCTTCTGAGCGTCGCGCGTTCGATCCCGCTCCATAACGGCTATGTGGCGTTGCTCGAGGAGAGCCTGCGTGGTGCGGCGAAGGAGATGGCGACCACCTCCGTGCCGACCGCCGCACAACCCGCGCTGGAGGTGGAGCTACGCGACAAGATTGTCGAGGAGCTCGAGCGCGAGCTCGACATCCGCTCCTCGGCCGAGAGGAGCGCGAGCATCGACAAAGAAGTGCAGGCCGTCCTCGAGCTGCGGTCGGGGAAGGCCGAGCGCGTGCGTGCCGTGCTGGCCTCCGAGGCGCCGCTCCCAGCGCCGCTCATCGCGTTCGTCATGGAGCTGCTCGCCGACGAGGAGTTCCATCTCGACGCCATCAAGGCCCTCGTGAGGTCGGCACCGACGTCGATCGGACAGCTCGTAGACGCGCTGTGCGATCCTCGCGTGGACTTCCACACGCGGCGCCGCGTCCCGCGCGTACTGTCGCATTGCCCGACCGTCGCGGCCGCGGAGGGCCTCCTGCGCGGCATCGAAGACGAGCGCTTCGAGGTTCGCTATGCGTGTGGGCGCGCCCTCTTGAAGATCAAGGCCGCGAACCCGCACATTGCGATCTCGCTCGACCGCATCGTGGCGATCGTCACGCGCGAGGTCGGACGCGACCAGACGATGTGGGACACCGAGCTCGACTCCGAAGAGCGAGAGGACGACGCTGCCGCGCCGAGCCTCGTCGATCGCCTCCGACACGATCGACTCGATCGCAACGTCGAGCATGTCTTCAACGTCCTCGCGCTGTACATCGATCCGGAGTCGCTGCGCACGGCATTCAAGGCGTTGCATGAAAGGGACGACGCAATGCGCGGTACCGCGCTCGAATATCTCGAGACCGTTCTCCCCGATGAGGTCCGCGACCTCGTGTGGCCCTTCGTCGGAGAGGCGCGTCCGATGCGCGCCGCGCGACCCGCCGAGGACATCTTGGCCGACCTCGTGCGAGCGCGAGGCGTCTGACAAGCGCCGCGC